>JAESSK010000146.1 GCA_016764155.1 Rhizobiaceae bacterium | reverse complement strand
CATGGGGCGACGAAGACCGGAGAGCTGTGGGCTTTTGATTGTTACCGGGAAAATGTAGACCATGAGCCGGATCTAAATTATGCCATAGCCGATTCGGTAACAACGGGTCCAAATTGGCAGACTCGAACCCGGCTGGTGCAATTCAGCTGGAACGACATTATTGCCGATTATGAAGAGACTGCTTATCCGGGTAATCTGCTTTCCAATTTTCCAAAATATCTCGCATTTTTTGCCGATGGCACAGTGTTTAAATATCTTAGGGCCAGCCCGCGCTATTTTGGATTTACGATATATCCTTTGCTGTTTATCGCTGTATTTGCTTGGTTTTCCTGGCTTGCTGCCTCTATTTTGGGCGGGCCGCTGTTTGTCACATTACCGATAGCTCTAGCAATTCTGCTGGTGATTTTTCGCCGCCCGGGGGATCGGTTTTATCTCAATTTATCGATCAATGACTGGGCATTCGCACGCGATATGGTCAATGGGGTGAACCCCAAAATCGAGGCGCGTTATCAGGAGTTCAGCGAGGTTTTAGCGCGTGAAATCATGCTTGGAAAGCACGATGAAGTTCTGATTGTCGGCCATAGTTTTGGTGCTGTTTGGGCAGCGATGGCCTTGTCAAAGGCACTTGAAGAAAACGAAGATCTTATCCAAGAAGTGCCTGTTTCATTTTTGGCGCTGGGTTCCAGTATTCCCAAAATTGGATTGGCAAGAAAAGCCGGTTTTATGAGAAAAGCCATCGCGCGAATCATGTCGGAGCAATATGTGTTCTGGCATGAGATTCAGACGAAAAATGACATTATTGCGTTTTATAAATCAGATCCATTCGAACAGATGGGGATTACCAATATGGTGGCACCTTACGCTATCGACCGGGTGAATTATAAGGAAGCGATGGATGAAACGCGTTATAAGACGATGAAGCGCTCATTTTATAAGACCCATCGTCAATATATATTGTATCAAGATAAGCGGGTACATTTTGATTTTATGCTGCGCTGTTTTGGTCCCTTGAATTCCAGAGCGCTGGCGTTGAATAAGACCTTGTGGCAAGCAATCGATAAGGATGGGGTTTTAAGGACGGACGATGAGTGAATTTGACTGGCAAATATTTAGCAAAATTATGTGGCTCATCTTTATTGTTGGGTGGGGCATCATCCGCTATCGGCCCAATAGACGTGCGCGCAAAACCAAGATTGAAATTACGTCGCGCACCCTAAAGAGCGGTTTTCCATGGCCATATCGTTTACCGGGCTCGGCATTGTGCCGGCTATCTGGGTTTTTGGTGGTTGGAACGAGGCGTTTGATTATTCCGCTAATCCTGTTGTGATCGGTATTGGTGCAGTCCTGATTATGGCGGCCTTAAGGTTGTTTCGTCTTACCCATAAGGCGCTTGGTGCTATGTGGTCTCACAGCCTCGATCTGCGCGAAGGCCATAAGCTGGTGACCAAAGGGATTTATGAAAAAGTACGCCATCCGATGTATTCCGCCTTCTGGTTGTGGGCTTTGGCACAGGCATTTTTAATACCCAATTGGTTTGCAGGAATTGCCGGCCTGATAGGGTTTGGAACCTTGTATTTCCTGCGTGTTGGGCAGGAAGAGGCCATGATGGTTGGAGAATTTGGTGATGAATATCACCAATATTGCCAGAGAACAAAACGAATCATTCCGGGTATTTATTGATTAGCCTGTCATTTTTGAATGAAACATTTCTGCAACACTTGTTAATGAAATATGTTTCTTGTGGTTTTCTTGTGATTCTATGCTGTCTGGTGCTTGGCAATTAACTAATAATTAAGCATAACGAGGCTTATAGGACACAAGGGGCGCGTGTCAGATACATGCGGTTTATTACGTCGAGGGTAGTGGGTTTATGTCTTTTGTTTCTGTTTTAAAAAATATTGGATTGATTGGTTGTGTGTTGGGCAGTGTTGCTCTGGCTGGTTGTTCGTCAACGGCTTCTTCAACTAATAATTCCGGTTCTGTCAGTTCGAAAAAAGTCAGTGCTTCGAGTAAGAAACCCGTTCGGGTGGCTGCCGTAGAGCAGCGGGCGAGCGAGATAAACCGACCGATCACTGGAAAAATTTCCCGTACAGGTGAAATTTATTTGTTGCGCGGCTTGGCCAATATTTTCTCCCGCGGCATGGACGTGATGGGCGAACGTATGGTTCGCAAGGGACTTGATGCCCGTGTCTATAATCACAATGCCTGGCAAGGGCTTGCCAATAATATTGTAGCCCGTGCCAAGGTTAAGCAGGTTTCCTATCCCATTATCATTATGGGTCATTCGCTGGGTGGTAATGCTTCCGTGCAGATGGCTAAATATCTGGGCGATAGAGGCATAAAAGTGCGCTATGTGGTGACGTTTGACCCAACCGTTACGACTTTTGTTGGACGCAACGTCAATCAGGTTACCAATTACTATTTACCAAATGAAAAGCACACCAATGTTGTGCGCAAAGTGGCTGGTTTTTCCGGTAATTTGAAAAATGTTCGGGTGACCAATATTCGCGGCATCACCCACACCAATGTGGAAAAGAACCGTGGCCTGCAGAACAAATCAATTAAGTACATCATGTCTTTGACAAAAAAACGTAGGGTTCGGCACGCGCGTCGCGGTTAGTACTCGTTTTTTTGATTCTCTTTTCTCACGATGCCTATTCACTTTGTGAGTAGGCATTTTTGTTTGTTCTCACGGGCGTATCCAAGCTTCGCTTGGGCCCTCCGTATGGGCGGCGCATTAGCGCCGATCGCTGTTCGCTCCCGCCTTTGGCGTGGTAGCTACGGATTGGATTGAGCAAGGGAAATATCCGGAAGGACTGTCGTGGAAAAGACAGCAATTCATCATGGAAAAAGAATGAGAGCCCGTAGGGCGAGCGTGGGAACCCGGCGCTAATGCGCCGCGCCTTCGCAGGGCCCAAGCGAAGCTTGGATATGCCCGTGAGAACAAACGATAGCGAACCCACAGGGTGAGCGATTATCTAAGTTCCTGATTTTCCGTCGCTGTTTATGAAAGCTATGCGAAGCATGTTGGTTGCGCCTGGGGTTCGCAGTGGTACACCTGCTGTGATGATTATGCGGTCTGCTGGTTTGGCGTAATTTTCTTGGCAGGCGATGCGGCACGCGCGGTCTACCATATCATCTAAATCTTTTGCATCTTGCGTTACTACGCAGTGCAATCCCCATACCAAGGCCAGNCGNCGCGCNGTTCTCAATACCGGCGAGAGGGCGATNACCGGNATTTCCGGGCGTTCTCTTGCTGCCCTTANTCCGGTNGTTCCTGAGGCTGTATAGCANACAATAGCNGAGAGATTTAGGGTCTCGCCGATCTGGCGNGCGGCCAGTGAAATTGCGTCTGCGCCNGTTGGTTCAGGGTCGGCNCGCTGGGANGTCATGATGTCGTTATAGGTGGGNTCGCTTTCCACCTGCTCTGCAATGCGGTTCATGGTGGAAACCGCTTCGACNGGATATTCGCCAGCTGCAGATTCTGCCGATAGCATNATTGCATCCGAGCCTTCGAATACGGCNGTNGCCACATCGGAAACTTCTGCTCTGGTTGGNACCGGTGCTGAAATCATTGATTCCAGCATTTGGGTNGCAACCACGACGGGTTTNCCGGCGACGCNNCACATGCGGNTGATTTGTTTTTGAATGCCCGGCACGCTTTCNATNGGCATCTCNACGCCCAGATCNCCNCGGGCAACCATAATGGCATCGGACAGGTCGATGATTTCCTGNAAATGNGTCACNGCCTGAGGTTTTTCGATTTTCGACATNATGCCGACTTTGCCACGGGCGATTTTTNTGATCTCTGCCACATCCTCTGGNCGCTGAACGAATGAAAGCCCCAGCCAGTCCACCTCGGCTTTGAGGGCGGCGTCCATATCCCGGCGGTCTTTATCGGTGAGGGCGCTCATGGCCAGATTACTATCCGGCAGGCTGACGCCCTTGCTATTGGAAAGAGCGCGGCCGACCACCACCTGCATCAATGCCTTGGTTTTCCAAACCTTGATGGCTTTGAGTTCTACTCTGCCGTCATCCACCAAAACCCGGTGGCCAACTTCAAGGGCTTCAAGCACTTCNGGGTGCGGGAGATGGATGCGTTTTTTTGTGCCAGGTGTCGGGTCNCTATCAAAGGTGATTTGATCGCCGGGCTGGATTGTAATTTTATCGCCCTTGAATTTTCCAAGGCGCAATTTNGGTCCCTGCAAATCAGCAAGAATACCAATTGGCCTCNTACTCTCAGTCTCGACCTCGCGGATGATCCTNACGAGNTCATTCAGCATTTCGTGGTTGGTATGGCTCATATTGATGCGAAAGACGTCTGCTCCNGCAATGAANAATTTTTCAATCATTTCCTTGGTATTGGAAGACGGTCCAAGGGTTGCAAGAATTTTTGTACGTCTGGATCTTCGCATTATTGGTTATTTCCTGTTTGGTCTGGAGCTTGGGCNGANGTTTGGCCGGATTCGGTTAACCGCACCATCCAACTGTCTTTGTTACCGGTGTCTACTTCAAAAAATCCTGCGCGTTTATGTCCGCGTGCAAAGCAGTTTTGTACTCCATCGATTTTAAATTCTCGGTCGCTGGTNCACATGAANATTTCGCCGCGCCATTGGCCGCCNCGNTCAGCGTCTTCGGCGAAGATATAATAATAGCGGGAATCCAGATCACCNTCNACCAGTGCAGTGCAGGTTTCGCCGGGAACTTGCCACCAGCCTTCGGTGATCCATGCGCCTTTTTCACGATAGCCGAGAGATATGCCAACGAGACTTTTGGTGTCGTTACAAATTCTAAAATCTGCACGGGCGGGATGGCTTTGAAATAGAAGGGCCAAAAACAATCCGGCAAGCGCTATCAAAGCGAAGCGAGACAAATCGATTGTGGCAAACAATTTTGGCATAGAATCAGTTCTGTGTGGCGCGAATATGAGGTTTTACTACATGTGCCTTGGGGGCAGTTTTATGTCAATGGAGGTATCTAAATGGATTGAATTGCATTTTTTACCGTTTTCGCCTTGCGGGGTCGTGCCCACCAGATTCCTGCTAAAATCAAACCACCACCCAGCANCTGACCGGTGGTCAGGTTTTCAGAAAATATCAGCCAACCGAAAAAGGCCGCAGCTATCGCTTCAATGAAAATTACCAGAGAGGANAANGCNGCAGAAAGNGAGCCAATCGCAAGAGCTAGTAGCCCTTGACCGCCAACATGGCTGAGGAGCCCCAGTGCTAGAAGGGCGGTGTAGCCTGTGATCGTTGCCGGTAAAAANTCATTGCCCGAAATTANNGCGATGATCAGCATTAATGTTGCCGTCACNAGCGTGGAATTGAAGATGAGTTCGCCGCCGCCCATGCTGCGNCTTGCGACGCGAACCGCTAAGAAATAAAGCCCNAAGAAAAANGANGTGATGACGCCGTAAATATCACCCCANAGACGCTCNGGGTTTAANTGAAAGCTGGTNCCGATNAGGAGGGCGGCNCCNATAAGGCAAACGGCCATGCCGATGAAGGCGTTGAAGGANACTTCTTCCCCGATGAATGCGCGGGAGAAAATCAATACCCATGCGGGNGCCAGGCATGAAAGCAGGGTGGCATTNGCCATGGTGGTGTTAACGATGGAAAGATGCCAGAAAGTTANATCTCCNGTNAAAAATACGCCTGCCAAAACNGNNGNCATTGAGAGGTTTAAGCGAAATTTTTTGCCTGATCTTTTTAATTCCCATCTGGCCCAAATGGCGAGTACGGGAAGTGCTATGGCAACCCGCCAAAAAGCACTGGCAAAGGGGCCAATTTCAGCTTCTCTGACAAAAACAGGGGAAACACCCATGGCGATTGCACCTATTATCAGAGCGATTAGAGCCGGGGTAAATCCGATCTTTCCGGGTGTTTTTGTGGTCTCATTCATGATAATAGAGTGTTGATTGAAATAACTGGAAATAACAAGTCCGGTCTTGATTAAATTGGCTGCAGGTTTCATGTAGGCAATGTAAAAATTCACAAGGAGATTTTCATGGCTGAAATTGATGAAAAGACCTGTATTGAACTGGAAGCTGCGGCTTTTCGCACTCTGGTAGAGCATTTGCGCGGGCGCACGGACGTTCAGTATATTGATTTAATGAATCTTGGCGGTTTTTGCCGCAATTGTCTG
>JAESSK010000145.1 GCA_016764155.1 Rhizobiaceae bacterium | reverse complement strand
CGAGTGCGATCATACCAGCAACTCAGCTGGGAGCAGAGTTTATGCCCGATCTGGACGAAGGGGATCTACTTTACATGTGATCGATGTGATCGCCAAAATGGAACAGCGCGGCATTAGCGTTGACCGTCAAATCCTGTCGCGTCTTTCCGGTGAACTGGCGCAAGCCGCCGCAGGCCTTGAAGCCGAAATTCACGAAATTGCCGAAGAGAAATTCAATATCGGGTCGCCAAAACAATTGGGCGAAATCCTGTTTGGAAAAATGAGTATTCCTGGTGGCAAGAAAACCAAAACGGGGCAATATTCAACTTCCGCCCAAGTGTTGGAAGATTTGGCCGCTGAAGGTCATGAACTGCCTTCAAAAATTGTAACGTGGCGTCAGCTAACCAAACTGAAATCCACCTATACTGATGCACTGCCCGGCTATATTAATCAAAACACCAAGCGGGTGCATACGTCCTATTCAATGGCCTCCACTTCCACCGGACGTCTATCTTCGTCGGAACCAAACCTGCAGAATATCCCAATTCGTACCGTTGAAGGCCGTAAAATCCGCACTGCCTTCATTGCCAATCCCGGCAACAAGCTAGTCTCTGCAGATTATTCACAAATTGAACTGCGCATCCTTGCCCATATCGCCGATATCTCACAACTGAAACAAGCTTTTGCCGATGGCAAAGACATTCATGCCATGACCGCCAGCGAAATTTTCAATACGCCGATTGAAGGCATGGACCCGATGATCCGCCGCCAGGCCAAAGCGATCAACTTCGGCATTATTTACGGCATATCCGCCTTTGGCCTCGCCAATCAGCTCAGCATTTCGCGTTCGGAAGCGAGCGACTATATCAAATTGTATTTTGAGCGTTTTCCCGGCATTCGCGACTATATGGAAAACACCAAAGCCTTTGCCCGCGAGCATGGCTATGTGGAGACGATTTTTGGCCGCCGCGCTCATTTTCCGGATTTGCAAGCCGATAAACCGGCAATGCGTGCTTTTAGTGAGCGCGCGGCAATCAACGCGCCGATACAAGGTTCCGCTGCCGATATCATTCGCCGCGCCATGGTGCGCATGGATGGGGAATTGGCAAAGGCCAATCTTTCAGCAAAAATGCTGCTTCAGGTCCACGATGAACTAATTTTTGAAGTGGTCGAAGAAGAGGTAGACGAAACCATCGCGCTGGTGCAAAAGGTAATGATTGAAGCGCCATTCCCAGCGCTAAATTTATCTGTACCTCTGCAAGTGGATGCCCGTGCCGCCAATAATTGGGACGAAGCCCACTAACACCTGAAAGAACTATATGACTAAACGTCCTTCTATGGGCACGCTCGAGTTTGTCGTGCTCTTCGGGCTGATCAATTCATTGGCAGCGCTTGGAATTGATGCATTGTTACCGGCCATGCGTGTGCTTGAAGGGGCGATGAATGTAACCGAGCCCAATCGCATTCAACTCGTCGTATCCATGTTCATTTTAGGTGCGGTATTTGGCGAATTGGTCGCTGGTCCGCTGGCCGATGCCTATGGTCGAAAAATTATTGTTCTGTCCGGTCTGGGCATCTTTTTTGCAGGATCGATAGTCTCCATGATGGCCGTCGATCTCGATCAATTATTGCTTGGCCGCATCATTCAGGGCTTTGGTGTTTCTGGCCCCAAAATTGCTTCACGCGCCATGATTCGTGATCAGTTTTCCGGCGATGCCATGGCGCGCATCATGTCGTTTATCTTCATGGTATTTATCCTTGTCCCGATGATTGCTCCAGCCATCGGCCAATGGGCAATGAATATTGCCGGTTGGGAAGCGATTTTCATCATGTATCTGATAATGGCCGGCATAGGATTTCTCTGGCTTTCCATCAGGCAGGGCGAGACCTTGTTGCCGGAAAAGAGATTGCCGCTGTCAGCGTCGACTATTTTTAGAAATGTTGGCCTGATTATCCAAAACAAAAGGGTGATGGCATATACCATCTCGGTTGGGTTCGTCTTCGGCGGCATCATCAATTATCTTGGCATCGCCCAGGCGCTGTTCTTTGATATCTACGGAATTGATCAGCAATTCCCGCTTTATTTTGCCATGCTGGCAGGTGGCATTGGTCTATCGCTTTTTGCCAACAGCCAATTGGTCATGCATTTCGGCATGTACCGTATTTCGATAGTTGCGCAACTGGGTTTGATTGTTCTCAGTTCGGCTTTATTTGCCGTGACATACATTACCGGGCAGGCACCGTCTCTCTTCATATTTATGGCATGCGGTATGGGTATATTTTTTTGTTGCGGGTTTTTATTCGGAAATCTAAATTCGATGGCAATGAACAAAGTGGGCCGTGTGGCCGGGCTTGGTGCCTCGGTGGTCACATCTTTTTCCAGCATAATTTCCGTTGGAATAGCTTATGTTTTAGGGCTGTTTTATGACCAAACCATCATCCCTCTGCTTACCGGTTTCTTGACTGGCGGCGTAGTGGGAATGGCGCTTTTATTGCTTTCAAATAAATTCGAAGACAAAGACGTCTAGATATCAAGCTGCATGACCAAAGCGTTGGATGCTTGTTTTTCGCCATCGGTTGATGGGGCGTAATAGCCCTTGCGCTCACCGGCCTGAAAAAAGCCTAACGATCGATATAGACCAATGGCATTGGTATTGGTTTCGTCTACCTCAAGAAACAGCGACTGAACCCGGTCGGTTTGCAAATTTCTGATCGCCGCGTCCATCAAATGTCGTGCAATTCCCCGGCTTCTGTTCTTTGGCTCTGTGGCAATCGTAATGATCTCGGCTTCTTCGCCCGCCTGTCTGCACAATAAAAATCCCATGGGCGGTTGGTCAATTTTGCCTTCTTCGCGCAACACAAGGCACATAGTGCCATTTGAATCGAGCAATTTGCCCAATTCATTCTTGCTCCAGCCTCGCGAAAAACTCTGACTATGGATGGATGAAAGTTGCGGAACATCCTCCGATATTGCCGGGCTGATATAGGGAGAGGCCAGTTTATTTTGGAAAAATTGAATCATAGGCCAAGCGTAGATACCAATTGTGGCTTTGCATCGGGCGCACGTAAATAAAGTGGTTCTGGAGGGGCGGCATTCTCATTCATCTTCGCGCCCAATCGGGCAATGGTAGCAATAGGAGCTGCCGCCAGCTCATGCAAAATTTTTCGCGGTGTTGTTGAGCGGTTCGAAAATTCCCCGGCACCTGAGCCGCATAATTCAAATTCAGCATCGCCGAATAACCCGTCCAAAGCATCATATCGCATGACTTGGGCGGTATCGTTCCAAAGCACATAAGCCTCTTCGCGCCGCGCATCGAGTATTGTTGCTAAAGAACCGGTAAGGGAGCCAGCCGCACCAGCTTCATGGGCAAGAGCTGCAAGGGAACTAACGCCAATTACGGGTATAGAAAGACCAAGGGCAATTCCGCGAGCGGTGGATAGCCCAACCCGAACGCCGGTAAAGCTTCCCGGCCCAATGGTGCAAATAACCTTGCCAAGATCAGAATATTCAAGCGAAGCCTGTTTAAAGCATTCGCCAATCACATCCATCAAGCGTTCCGCATGGCCGCGTCCGATATCCTCGGTCACTTCACCAACAATCGCGTCACCGCGATCGTCATAAAGAGCAGCAGCGCATAAATGGCTTGCCGTATCCAGCGCCAGATAAATCATTAATTAGACTGCAGAAACTTCCTGCACTTCAGGAATGAAGTGTTTGAGCAGGTTCTGAATACCGTATTTCAGCGTCGCGGTGGAAGATGGGCAACCGGCACAAGCGCCTTTCATATGGAGATAGACAATGCCCTCTTTAAAGCCGCGGAAGGTAATGTCGCCGCCATCTTGAGCAACTGCAGGGCGCACTCTTGTGTCGAGTAACTCTTTGATTGTTTTGACGATTTGTTCGTCGCCCTCTTCAAAGAATTCTTCGCCTTCGCCCGATAGATCGCCATCAGTGTTGCTCATCACAGGTTGACCGGTAACAAAATGCTCCATAATCGCGCCGAGAACCGCCGGGCGCAAATGCTGCCAGTCAAAACCGTTATCGTCTTGCTCTTCCTTGGTAATGGAAATAAAATCATGGCCAAAGAAAACACCGGTTACGCCGGGAATTTCAAACAGGCGTAGCGCCAAAGGAGATGCTTCTGCTTCATCAGGTGAGCGAAAATCAGCCGATCCCTCTTCAAGCACAACTTGGCCCGGAAGGAATTTCAACGTTGCCGGATTGGGTGTGGTTTCAGTCTGGATAAACATCTTGGCTCTCCATTAAATTGTAATTTTGCCATTAACGGCACGTTCTAGAGTGGGGGTGGGATAAAGATTGTTCACTCTAGTTTAGAATTATTCAAAACTAAAATAATCCTTTTGGTGNCGACAATCAAGTCACACTGTAAATATCATCATTGCTCATTGTACAAGGCACCACGATGACTGGGATTGGAAAGGCTGAATCGCGCCCTGCAATCGATGAAACCAATGGGCCGGGCCCCTCGGAACTATCGCTGGATGCCAGAACTAAAATCGCCAAATCCTGATCTTCCTCGATCAAATTGAGAATTTCATCGGCGGTTTTGCCTTCTTTTAGCACTTTTTCCGGGTCGATATCGCAATGTTCGCGGCTATATTGAGCAAAACGGTCGAGATTGGTTTCGGCCAATTCATTGGCTTCTGCCCGCATAATTTCTTCAACACCAATCCAGTGCTGAAAGTCTCCGGGCGGNATNACGTAAAGCAGAGCAAGGCTACCATTGGTACTGGCGGCCCGTCTTGCGGCGTAAAGCACCGCGCGATCGCATTCGGGCGAATCGTCAACGACCGCCAGAAATTTGCGTTTATGCCCCGCCTCGTGAATCAGTCGCTTGCTTACCATTCGCCCATTTTGCCATTGGGTTGGCACTGATACAAGCAAAAAGGGCTTGGTANAGTTTAAGTTCGCAANAACCCGACAATATCTTTGACNTCCCGGATGGTTTGATCNGCAATTTCNCGTGCGCGCTCAGACCCATCGGCGAGTACTTTGTCGACACTGGCAGGGTCATCCATCAAACGCCGCATTTCATCGGTAATCGGTGATAGTTTTTCAATTGCCAATTCAACCAGAGCCGGTTTGAACACAGAAAACTCCTGACCGGCATATTCTGAAATCACGGCTTCCTTGCTAGAATCTGCAAGTGCTGCATAGATGCCAACCAGATTGTCCGCTTCAGGGCGTCCTTTTAACCCTTCAACCGTTTCCGGCAGAGGATTTGGATCAGTCTTTGCTTTGCGAATCTTTTTGGCAATNGCATCCGTGTCGTCAGTCATCCGGATACGCGATAAATCCGAAGGATCAGATTTAGACATTTTCTTGGAGCCATCACGAAGCGACATCACTCGGGTAGCAGGGCCTTCAATCAAAGGTTCTGTTATCGGGAAATATCCATCTTCAAAACCAAGTTTCTTGATTTGATCACCAAAATCATTGTTGAATTTGGCAGCGATGTCCCTTGTCAGTTCCAGATGCTGTTTTTGATCTTCTCCCACCGGCACATGGCNGGCACGGTAGAGCAGAATATCGGCAGCCATCAAACTTGGATAACAAAACAGACCGGCAGAGGCGTTTTCCTTGTTTTTCCCAGCCTTGTCCTTAAACTGCGTCATCCGGTTGAGCCAACCCATGCGGGCAACGCAGTTAAACACCCATGCAAGTTCCGCGTGTCCGCTCACTTGTGATTGGTTGAAAACGATGTTTTTCACTGGATCAATACCGCAGGCAAGATAAGCAGCGGTGACTTCGCGGGTATTGTTTTTCAGTTCTTCGGGATCCTGCCACATGGTGATGGCGTGCAAATCAACCACGCAATAAATGCACTCATGTGTATCTTGCAGGGTAACAAATCTTTTGATTGCTCCCAGATAATTTCCCAAATGGAGATTGCCCGTAGGCTGTACCCCTGAAAATACGCGGTTGGTCGGCTTGGTCATTTCAATCTCGTTTTACTTAAAAATTTTGCTCGTTATGGCGCAGTGAGATAATGGATGCAAGGTTATCCTCTATTTGCCTCGGCGAAGCAGTTTTAAAACGAGCTGTTTTTCAATGGCACCGGTGGCAAATAGAACCGTGAAATAGAGCGTTGCGCCCGCTAAAATTGCTACCATGACGGAAGCTATTCGGATGAAAACNGATTGGGCAAATAACATATCACCAGCGTAATTTTGAACCGACCATAAGAATATTCCCATGATGGCAGAGGCAATAATCATCAGCCCAATACGCTTGAGGCTGGCTGGCGAGGGGCGAAAATCACCTCGCCACCAAAGAGCTCCTGCCAAAAGAACGATGTTCACCCAGGCAGATATGGCGGTTGCAAGCGCGATGGCCACATGGCCCAAGCTTGGAAATAACATNAGGCTAATGGCGATATTNAGCGCCACNGAGATGATTGAAAACCACAANGGNGANTTCATATCTTCGCGNGCNAAGAACGCNGGNAAAAACACCTTGATCANCACATAGGCNGGTAATCCAGCNGCAAANGCNACCAGAGCCATGGCGGTCANNGAGGTNGTNTCCGCATCAAATGCACCGCGNTGATATAANATATTCACAATCGGTTCNGGCATGATGACAAACCCGACTGCAGCTGGAAGGGTTAGTGCCAGCGCAAATTCTAGGCTATTATTCTGCAGGTTTTGAACGGCTTCAATGTCGGAGGATTTCAGCGCCCGCGATAATTCCGGCAATAACACCACGCCCACGGCCACCCCGATAATCCCCAGCGGCAATTGGTTTATCCGGTCGGCGTAATTAAGCAGTGAAATCGCGCCATCCTGTGAAGAGGCAATGATACGGCCGATCATGATATTGATCTGCACCACACCGCCGGTGAGAATGGCCGGGCCCATCAAAACCATCAAGCGACGAACCTGCGGTGTTAAAACCGGCATTTTCAGAGACAGGTGAAAATCTTGTTTTTTAACCCCCCAATAAAGCAGGGCCAGTTGTAAAAAGCCGGAAAATACCACGCCCCAAGCGAGCAAATAACCGGTCAGATTATCATCATAATCATAATAGAGCGCGATTGCCGCAAGGCTTACCAGAACCACATTTAACAGAACCGGCAAGATCGCCGCCAAAAAATAATGGCGCATGGAATTCATAATGCCCGACAGCATTGCTACCAGCGACATGCAAAACAGGTAGGGGAACATGATGCGTGCCATGTCCACGGTAATCTCGAATTTCGCCGGTATGGCGCTAAAGCCCGGCGCTATGATCGTGTCGACCATGAATGGCATAAACACGACGAAAAGGGCGCTCAGGGCCAATAATACAATCACCAGAACAGCCATCACCTGTTCGGCAAATTTTCGCGCTGCTTCTTTGCCGCCGCCTTCTAATTCTTTGGCAAAAAGTGGCACGAATGCGGAGTTAAATGCTCCTTCACCAAGAATACGGCGGAAAAGATTGGGGAANCCAAANGCTGCATAAAACGCATCTGCTACNGGNCCNGCGCCAAGGGTCGCAGCAATCAGTGCTTCACGCAGAAAGCCAAGAACACGGCTTGCCATGGTCGAACCGCCAACGGTGGCAAATTTTTTGATCAGGCTCATTTAGGANGCATCCTTTAGCGCCANTCCGTTCGATTGCGGTTNACGCGAGTTTTGATGGCATGCAGCAATTCGCGATAATCTTCTTCGGCAAGATGGTGAATGTTCTTGGCGAGGTAATTTGTCAATTCCGTGGCTTCCCATGANAGCGCTCTGGTGTCTANCACCGCCTTGGGNTGTGAGGANACNGCNAGTTCCTGCAATTCTTCCGCATCATCCCAGATAACATTAAAATAACCAATAATCCGTTGCACGAATTCCCAACTGGGAGACCCTCTNTGGCCATTTTCCAGCGCCGAGAGATAGGCAGCAGAAACACCCAGTTCGGCAGCCATTGCTTTTTGGGTTACTTGTTTTTGCGAGCGCAATTCGCGCACCCGTCTGCCAAAAGGAGTCATACATTCCTCCCAAAGTTTACCTGTCGCCTGATGCGAACATAAAGTGCGCCCGAACCGCCATGGGTGGCACTTGCTTCGCTAACACCACTGACCATCATCCGAAATTCCGGTTCATTCAACCAGCGTGGCACGGCTTGGCGCAAAATACCTTCGCCTGCAAGGCCCTTTCCGGTGATCACCAAGATGATGCGTTTATTATCCGACCANGCATTTTCAATGGTTGTGAACAGTCGTCCATGGGCCTGCAATTGGGTCATNCCATGCAAATCNACCCGTCCATCAATGCCGACCCTGCCGCGGGAAATTTTACGAACGGTCTTTTGATCCAGTTGATGGTTTTGCGACGGTTCGCCGGTAATCGTATAGGTGGGAGCATTGGATGGGGTGGGAGAATAGGGTTTTACAATACGNGANTTTTTGTGAGGGATTTGACCAAATCTTTGTTCAAGTCTTGCCTGCAAATTGGGATTGGTCGGCGCAAGAGGATTGCTTGTTATATCATCNCTCGCTCCCAGCAGGGNNGAAAACAAAGCGTTTCTATTTTCCAGNGGNGTGGTGGTTTTCTTGACNTTTTCCCAAAGTTCGCGCTCGCCTGAGGTTAGAGAGCGCCCGCTCTTGTTGTTTTTGCTCATTGGGGCACTGCCTGATCGCGTGGTAACAGCGCAATGAATTCCGCACCAAATTTGACCGAACCGGCAATTTGCCCCGCATCTATTCCGGAGCCGACAAAAATATCACCCCGTGCAGGCCCAACAATGGCGGAACCAGTATCCTGCGCAATCATAAGTCTTGCAATTGGTTGCCTATCACCCGGCATAGCCTGATCGCTACTGATAAAAATCGGCGTGCCAAAGGTGTGTAATTTATGATCGATGGCCAGACTGCTTCCAGGTGTTAGTGCAACACCAGCCGCTGCCACAGGCCCAAGATCGGGGTCAGGCTGATGGGTTTCCTGAAAGAATATGTAGGATTGGTTTTGTTCCATCACCTCCATCATACGTCCCGGATTTTCTCTCAGCCATTGTTCAATCGACCCCATAGTTACATCTTCCAGCGCAATTTCGCCAATGGTAACCAGTGTTTTTCCAATTGCCGTAAACGGGTGGCCTGACTTGGCGGCGTAAGAAACGCGCCTAATAGTACCATCTGGAAGTGATAACCGCGCAGAGCCCTGAATATGGAGAAAGAAACATTCCACCGGGTCTTTCAGCCAGAACATCTCCAAACCGCGCCCGTCGAGAACGCCTTGATTGATTGCATGGCGGTCGTAATAGGGAATTAAATTGCCGGCCTCTTCGCGCGCAAACATGAAATACGGGTCCATATCTGCAGGGCGATTATGGTCATCGATATCAACCAGATCATCCGGGCGACGATAAAGCGGATAACGATACTCATCATCGCGTTTAGTGGATGCTGACAGTTCCGGTTCAAAATATCCGGTAACAAATCCATCGGTACAAATTTTATAGGGCTGGAAATATTCTTCAAAAAAAGCACGCGCACTCAAATCTGAAATGTCGGCCACATCGGCAAATTGTTCGAGCGCCTTTTTACCGATGCTCGCGAGAGCATCGGCNTCCACTCCAATAGATTTGGTTGAATAGGGTTTTTCNGCCATCCGCTTTGCACTTTGCAAAAAACATGTAAGCNCTCNAGCGTGCGCCCCATCGTTCCAGCCAGCAATTGCGGCAAAATCAATTTTTTGAAGAAGCTGAGACATTTTTCAAAACCGCTGCGAACGAGGCGGAACTGATCAGCTCTCNGATTCNGTTGCTACCAGTTTCCAGTTTGGATCATTCGATTTGAGATCACGGGCNAAAGTCCAGATATCGGTNACTTCTGCTACCTGCNCNGGATCGCCGTCAACCAGNTCGCCNTCTTTATCGTAGGTCGCNGANATAATTTCGGACACAAACCGGATCGCGATTTGGGCTTCGCTGCCAGAACATTCAGCACTGGAGATTGAAGCAGAATCAATACCAACAAAGGTAGATTTTAAAGTTTCACCGTTTTTGTCACGCGCATCAATCGCACCGGAAAATCCTTCATACACTTCTTTAGAAAGCAGTCCCTTAAGAGACCTTTTATCACCATCGGCAAAGGCCGAGACAATCATCTCGTAAGCCATCTCGCCACCGGACAAAAATTGTTTTGAATCNAAATTGTCGTCGGCGCTCAAAATAGCATTCAATGCTTTGTTGAGTTTGGTGCGTGGTTTGGCGATCTCGTCAATGGCAAGCTGCTCTGCACTTTTGGATGNGGGCGNTTTACCTTTTGAAGNTTTGCGGGTTGGCAGGGTCACAACATTGTCATTGGAAACATCTGCATCATCGGCCATTTTTTGCGGTGTGCGTTTGCTCGTAGGTGACTGGCCCATACTGTCTTTATGGCGCGGCGATGGTTTTGGTCCGCTGCGTTGCCCAAGAACNGAGCGCAGTCGCAGAAATACAAACACTGCTATGCCAATTGTAATTAGGGTTGATAAGTCAAAAATTTCCATTACACCGCCGGAATTTGGGTTTCAGTTTGCCAATGCAATTCTCAATATAGGCGCTAAGTAAATAAATTTAAACAGGCTATACAAAATACACTGGCCAAAGCCTATGTTTCANTGAGAGGCTCGGGTCAGATAAAANACACATAAATGCATCAGACCGTTGGCTCCNGAGTTTTTCTGACAGCTTTNNCCGNCGCTTTCAACGGNCAATTNGTCATAGTACGAGGATTTGAGACTAAAATATGCCCTTCAGCATCATACCATTCATGCTTTTGTTCATTCCCATNTGCGAAATCGGGGTATTTATCCTCGTTGGCGGCCAGATCGGAGTGGGCTATACGCTGGCGCTCATTTTGGTGACGGCAATCATCGGCTCCATTCTGCTGCGCTTTCAGGGCCTGTCTTTATTGTCAAAAATTCAGAACGAAACCCGCGCAGGCAGAATGCCCGGCAAAGAACTGGTAAGCGGTGTGATGATCCTGATTGCCGGTATTTTGCTGCTAACGCCGGGTTTTGTCACCGACACCATCGGTTTTTTACTGTTCGTNCCGTTCGTGCGCACGGCGATTTGGGCCNTTATCGGTTCNAAAATCTCCGTTTCTATGGCCGGTTCCATGCAGGGAGGTGCCGCCCAAGGAAACGCNGCAGGCTTNGGGTTTAACCCGCCACCGCGAAACANNGANGGTGTNGTTGATCTGGACGCTGATGAATATAGCGAAGAACCAAACCCCGACACNCCCTGGGGTGACCCNAATGAAGATGGGCATTCGGATATAAAGCTTTCTGACNGTTCAGCCAAAGATAAGGGCAGCAANAAATAANTNATCTCAGCTCNGATTGGCGGGCATTGCCTTGTTAAGTACTGTCGGACGTGTTAGCCACTCGCCGAAACATTCAACGAAAATGCGGCAGCGATTTTCACCTGATTAAGCATATTCAAAAAAGATAATTTCTAATTACAGGAAAACCAAATGGCAAAGACCCCAGAGAAAACAGAAGAAGCAGCAGCAACAAATGGCGCGGAAAATGGTGCCGAGGCCCAAACCGCTCCTGCATTGAGCGTATTGGCGCAATATACCAAGGATTTTTCATTCGAAAGCCCGAACGCTCCTAATTCCCTGCGCCCACGCGACAAAGCTCCGGATATTCAAATCAACATCAACGTAAACCCGACGCCACTTTCTGAAAGTGATTTCGAAGTTGAATTGAAGCTTGAAGCCCGTGCTGTTGATGGCGAAGAAGTGCTTTTCAATGTGGAACTGGTTTATGCAGGCATTTTCCGCGTAACCGGAATTCCTCAGGAAGCCCTACAACCCATCGTATTGGTCGAATGCCCAAGAATTTTGTTCCCGTTTGCTCGCCAGATCGTGGCTGATGCCACAAGAAACGGCAATTTCCCGCCGCTAATGATCGATCCTGTAGATTTCGCCCAGCTATACCAAGCAAAAATGGCTGAAGCAGGCGCTGCTGAAGAAAAGAAACCTAGCTAAGGTTAAACCTAGCTGGTTGGTTTTCTCTCACGGCGTATCCTTGCGTTTTTGATGCATGTCTCCGACATGACGCGCTAGCGCCGAGGCAGCCTTTTTGCCCTGCATCGTGAGTTTCGTACCAAGATAATAAAAAGCCCGATGGTCTAATCAGACCACCGGGCTTTTCTATGTTTTTCATTCAACTAAGCGTCGCGCCAGCGCAGGCCCAAGCAAAGCTTGGATACACCGTGA
>JAESSK010000144.1 GCA_016764155.1 Rhizobiaceae bacterium | reverse complement strand
CAAAGACAATATCCAGCTCGTTCCAGCTTTCTTCATCTTCCGGCAATGGCATGATGGTGGTAATGCGTTCACCCTGCTCCAATGGCAGGATATTAATCAACGCTTTACCGCGAGCCTGTGGTGCTGAGAGTGGTAATTTCCAGACTTTCAGCTTGTAAACAATGCCACGCGAAGAGAAAAACAGGATCGGCGTATGGGTATTAGCCACAAACAGCCGCGTCACAAAATCCGCATCCCGAGTTGACATACCCGAGCGGCCTTTGCCACCCCGACGCTGTGCACGATAGGTATCAAGCGGCACACGCTTGATATAGCCAGCATGACTAACCGTCACCACCATATCTTCACGCGCAATGAGATCCTCATCGTCCATATCGAAACCACCATCCATGATTTCGGTACGGCGCGGCGTGGCGAATTCATCGCGAACAGCAATCATCTCGTCGATGATAATTGTCATAACCCGCGTGCGAGAACCAAGAATATCAAGATAATCTTTGATTTCTTCGCCAAGCTTATGGAGTTCCTCGGAAATCTCATCCCGGCCAAGAGCCGTCAGGCGCTGTAGGCGCAAATCGAGAATGGCGCGAGCCTGTTCCTCGGATAGCGTATAAGTATTATCCGCATTCAGTCCATGGCGCGGGTCATCAATCAGTTCAACCAGCGGCGCCACATCTTTGGCAGGCCATTGACGCTCCATCAATTGCGCACGTGCAGTCGCCGGATCAGGCGCACTGCGAATAAGAGCAATAATATCATCAATATTGGCAACAGCGATTGCCAGACCAACCAACACATGCGCCCGGATACGGGCTTTATTGAGCAGGAATTTCGTACGCCGGGTGACCACTTCCTCACGGAAGATCACAAACAAACGCAGAATATCCATCAAATTCATCTGCTCCGGCTTACCGCCGGAAAGCGCAATCATGTTGCACCCAAAAGAAGACTGCAACTGGGTATAACGATAGATCTGGTTAAGCACCACATCAGGCACCGCATCCCGCTTGATCTCGATCACCACGCGATAACCATCACGGTCGGATTCATCGCGAATATCGGAAATACCCTCAACGCGTTTATCGCGCACGAGTTCAGCGATTTTCTCAACCATCGTCGCCTTATTCACCTGAAAAGGCACCTCGGTAACAATGATCGCCTCGCGATCATTGCGAATGGTTTCAAAATGAACCTTACCGCGCATAATCACCGAACCACGGCTGGTCTCATAAGCAGAGCGGATGCCGCTACGACCAAGGATCAAGCCACCGGTTGGAAAATCAGGCCCTGGAATAATTTCCATAATCTCTTCAAGACTGATCGTCGGGTTTTCAATCAACGCAATGGTTGCATCGATCACCTCGCCCAGATTGTGTGGTGGAATATTGGTCGCCATACCAACAGCAATACCGCCGGCACCGTTAGCCAGCAGATTGGGGAATTTCGCTGGCAAAACCACAGGCTCGCGCTCGGAACCATCATAGTTGTCGCGAAAATCGACTGTATCTTTATCAAGATCAGCCAGTAATTCATGGGCAACTTTTTGCAGGCGCGATTCCGTATAACGCATGGCCGCAGCCTTATCGCCATCGATCGAACCAAAATTACCCTGACCATGAATCAGCGGCAGTCGCAGAGAAAATGTCTGCGCCATACGCACCAGTGATTCGTAAACAGCACTATCACCGTGCGGGTGATACTTACCGATCACATCACCAACGATACGAGCCGATTTGCGGTAGGGCTTATTCCAGTCAAAGCCGCTTTCGGCCATAGAATACAGAATGCGCCGATGCACCGGTTTCAAACCATCCCGAACATCAGGCAGCGCCCGCGAAACGATCACGCTCATGGCGTAATCGAGATAGGATTTCTGCATCTCCTCAACGATGGAAATGGGCTCTATATTATCAGGACTACTCCCCCCGGTAGGGGTATTGGTTTCGTCAGCCAAATTGCTTCCTTAGGGACAAAATTTCAATTGTTGAACCTATATCTGATTCCCGCCGTTTGACCAAATCATTCACCGAAAAAACTGTATAAATATATACATAAAATCAATAGTTTATGGGAGAATCTCACTCGCACTGAATTAATTTTTACCAAAAACTCTGCAAAATCGAGAAAAAGCTGATTTTGCCCGATTTTTCGCATCACTTACCAAAGGTTACCCGCCCTATCAAAGCGGTTAATACCCCACATTTGAAATTGCCCGCCCGTCAACATTTTGCTAGCGTCTAACACACAGGAGCACCGATAATGCCAACCTATGACGCAATGCTAAACACTTTCGCCACCCTGTTCGTCACCATCGATCCGGCTGGCCTTCTGCCGATATTCCTTGCCGTCACCGCCGGCATGAAAGCTTCTGAACGNCGNTCCGTGGCGTTCAAATCAATCACCATTGCCTTTGGCTTATTGATCCTCTTTGCGCTTGCTGGCAGCACGATTTTGGACACACTTGGTGTCACCATTCATTCGTTCAAAATCGCCGGTGGCTTGCTGCTTTTCTACATTGCATTCGAAATGATTTTTGAAAAACGNCAGGAGCGTCACGAAAAATCTTCGCAAACCGCCCTGACCAAAGACGACATCTCCAACATCGCCGTATTCCCCATGGCCGTGCCGATGATTGCAGGACCCGGGGCAATTTCTGCGACCATCCTCTTGGCCGAAAATTTTGGCGAAACATGGAACGGCTTCGGCATACTTGTATTACTCATTGCCGCCGTCATGGTTGTCCTTCTGGCAGTGTTCCTGCTGGCTGAATTCATTGATAAAGCGATCGGCACCACGGGCCGAAACATTTTGTCGAGATTGATGGGGGTGCTGCTGGCAGCGCTTTCCGTCCAGTTCGTAGTAGACGGCATAAACGGGCTAATCTAAATCTGGCGTCTTTATAATTTTTTTAATATACGACACCTTGCAGACATAGTTATCAGGTTCACTTTAAGTTTATTCCGAAGCAGAGCATTTACATATAAGCTCAACGCAACATATATACCGAAAATTTAATGTTGAAAATCCTGGAGAATACAGATGACACAGACACGCCGCCGTTTTCTTACTACGTCAGCCGCAGCCATCGGCATAACTACTTTCCTTCCCTTTGTGGCCCGCGCCGCNATGGCCGGTGACGTATTCCCCACCAAGGGAGGCGATATCACAGTGCATCCCGTNAGCCATGCCTCCTTCGTCATGGAAACGCCCGTTGGCACCATCTACTGCGATCCCGTAGGTGATGTTTCTGCTTATGCAGATTTCCCACGTCCAGACCTCATTCTCGTCACCCACCACCACGGCGACCACTACAAAGCCGAAACACTGGCAGGCCTCGTTGGCGATAATACAAAAATCATCACCAACCCGGCGGTTCTGGATAAAATGCCAGATGACCTGAAGGCAAAATCAAGCAGCATTGCGAATGGAGAGGCAGCCACTTTTAACGGCCTCAACATCGATGCGATCCCGGCTTATAACACCACAGCGGGCCGCGAAAAATTCCATCCGAAGGGCCGCGACAATGGCTATGTGCTGAATTTCGACGGTTTCCGTATCTACATTTCAGGCGACACCGAAGACATTCCTGAAATGCGTGCTCTAAAAGACGTCGATCTGGCCTTCATCTGCATGAACTTACCATTCACCATGGATGCAAAAGCAGCTGCATCGGCAGTTGTCGAGTTCAAACCAAAATTCGTCTATCCATACCATTACCGTGGCCGCGACGACGGAACACAAGACCCGGCTGAATTCGAAAAATTGGTCGGCATGGCTACCAAGGTGAAAATGGGTCCCTGGTACAGCTAGAGATTTCTGAGATTCATCGGTTTTCACAGAAGTTGGCGTTCAAGGCTGCGAAGACATGCAACAAGAGTGTGAGGATACGCCGCGAGCAAAAAATTTAGGCTCTTTTTTCAAACCATCCGTCGATCTGGGCTTTTAAGAATTCCCAGATCGCGGGTGCGCCGCGCTTCACTTTGACACCGACGCGGGATTCAATCTCTTCAACGGTTACATTGTAATCGACCCAGGATACGCCGCCGCTTTCAAGGTTCGATATCACTGGCTGCACCCGGTCAACCGATTTAGCAAAAACCGCATCGTCTGATTCTGCAGCTTCAAACTCATCCCAAAGCGCTCGAAATTCTTTTCCCTGCTCTGCTGGTAACAATCCAAAAATACGATCCGCCGCACGCTCTTCAATGGCTGCAATTTCTGCTGGATCATAATCACCGTGAATGGGGGTGTCGCCTGCATCAATTTCCACCAAATCATGGATCAATAACATTTTGATGACTCGATTTATGTCGACAGGCTTGATCGCATATTCTGCCAGCGTCATCGCATAAAGCGCAATGTGCCAGCTATGCTCGCCTGAATTTTCACGCCGCGAGGCATCACAAAGGGTCGTTGCCCGCAAAACAGATTTCAATTTATCCGCCTCGGTTAGAAAGGCGATTTGAGCAGAAATTCTCGATTGATTTGTCATGGCGTTGGCATGACATGATTCGTGTTTTTTCGCCACTACCTGCCGGGCAAATCCACACGCATGGTCTCACCGCCCAGCCCGTGAGGCTTGGCGCCAGCGCGAATCTCAACGCTTTTCACACCATCTGGAATTTTTACACCAGACTTTGAGCGGGTAAACGGTTGCTCGTTTTCATGCGGGTGCAACAAAACGCGTGTGCCATAAACCGTGCCATCTGGCCCAACGACCTCCCAACGGTCCGCATAATGCTCCCAGCCTTCGTCCCCATGGCGCAATGTGACATCGAAGCCAAAGCCGGATGATCCGGCACGAACCTTGACACCAACCACGTCTGTATCCCCCGCAATTGCACTTTGGGTAACACCTGTCAGGCACACAAACGAAACCAGTAAAATTCTCAGCATCAATACCATCCTCAAAAGATACTCTAAAAAAAGCTGGCACTTGGACACAATACCATCCAATTTACCGACAACAATCAGTCAACAGATTCGCAAACTTTAACTTCGCCTTATCTATCTTCACAATTAAGATGATACTATGGTGAGGAAAACCATTATTACTTTATCAAAACGGCAATTGGACGAGCATGAACGACGAACCGCAAAACGAAGATCTTATTCGCTACGACATCCTCACCCAAGAGGCGCTTCGCAGTGTGATCAAAAGAGTTTTGGAAGAGGTCATGAATTGTGGCCTGCCGGGCGAACATCATTTCTTTATTACCTTTGATACAAACCACCCCGGCGTGCGCCTTTCAAAGCGCATGAAGGAACGTTATCCTGAAGACATGACCATCGTCATCCAGCACACCTATTGGGACCTTGAGGTCAATGAGGGTAGCTTCAAAATCGATTTATCTTTCGACGACATTCGCGAAAGACTAAAAATTCCATACGACTCGGTTAAAGGTTTCTTTGACCCATGGGTGAAATTCGGACTGCAATTTGAAGCCGTACACGGCGAAGAAGAAGCAAGCCCCGAACATTTGCCGGTAAAATCAAGCCCGCGCGAATTGAGTGTGGTTGAGACGGAAGAAAAACCGGTTAAAATTCCTACGAAGAAGAAGCCAAGGGCAAAGAAAAAGACCAAGGAGAAGGCAACAGAAGAAGCCGCTCCATCTGCTGAAGAAACAACAGAAGGCGCGCAAGTCGTCTCTCTTGATTCATTCCGCAAGAAAAAATAGCGACCAGTCAATTGGCCGACGTCGTCAATCTAAGAATGGCAAGAAAACGGAAATCACGCAAAGAGCGTGAGGTGCAGGCAGATCAAAATCGCACCCTTCATTCCATTCCAAAAAGAGAACGCGATCTAAAGAAGGCCCAAACACAGCTGGAAAAATCAAGGCTAGATGGCCACGCGCGCGACATCACCAAAAAAGACGAATAACCATGCTGCATAAACACTCCGTCAGCATCAAAGGCCATCCGACCAGCTTTTCTCTCGAAGATGAATTCTACAAAGAATTAAAGCGCATCGCCGCCACAAATAAGCAGCCACTGGCAAGCCTGATCACAAAGATCGATCGCGAGAGAACGCCGGACCAAAACCTATCCTCAGCCATCCGTGTCTTTGTTTTGAACGACGTTAAGGCTGTGGATTAGAGCCTTTTACGGCTCTAATTGCTAAACAACAACTTATCCAATTCCCGCAGCAACCTTTTACGGTCCAGTTGGTCGTTCTCTGAGATTTTTTCCACTTTGCGATTTGCTGAAGGACCATCAAGCGGGGCCAAATCCTGACGCACAACGCCGCCTTGATTAAGGCGTTCCAGATCATCCTGCCGCAACGCTTCGTCACTCAATCCCCGCGAGGTCCCTATGCTGTCATTATCGGTGCGTTGTTTTTCCGCCAGATCCAACAAGCGCTTGAAAGCATCATTGGCTTTCTTTTTGTCGTCGTCTTTTGCCTGATTGCCCTCTAAGGCCCTTTGCTTACGTGCTTCTATCGCCTTACGCCGCAGTGCGACTTGCTCTTTTTCCCGGCGCTTTTTGGCTTCAACGGCTAATTTACGCTTGGCTAAATCCGCTGCCTTTTGCCGTTTGGCTGCTTCCGCCTCGTTTCTTTTTATCCGTGCTGTTTCCAGTTCTTCGGCTCTTTTTGCTTCACGCTGTTTTCGACGTTGCTCAGCTGCAATTTTCTTCTCTTGCTCCGCTTCAAGCAATCGCTGCTGGCGAGCCAATTCATCCAACGCCTTTAGACGCACCTCTTCTTCATCGCGGCGTTTTTTATCCAACGCCGCTTCCAATTNGATCAGGCGCTTGAGCTCGTCTTCAGCCTTGATCCGGGCCAGCTCTTCTTGTTCCCTTACAAATATTCTGTGGTTNGCACGTGCATTGGTGCGAATAATTTCCCGGCGCATGCGTTGTTTTTCCAAGATCGCCGCCTGAAGAAGTTCAACCCGACGCTGTTCTCGTTCANAAGCACGCACCGACAAATAGCCCTCNAGCGCCTGNGTATTTATTGACAGNGAAAGCTGCGGAAAAATACCNGCCCAATNNAGCTGAACTTCAGGTGCNGCCCCNGCAACACTCTCTTTTCCNGCCTCATANGTAATCTGCATACTGGCATCGGTTTTCATGCTNGCAAGGTTCAAAGACNCNTTTGCNGACAGNTGCAAATCCTCGGTCTTCACCGAAATATTACGCATCACCAAATTGCCCTGAACCANCGAAAAGGCCTCGCTATAATCGCCAAGATGAAAACTTTGATCAAGCACCGCAGCATCGACAATTTCAGCCACACGTTCAGGTTCAATTTCAAATCCATCAACATCCGTTGAAAGCAATATCTGTGAAAATGCCATTGGATTTAAACCGGCAATATCGACGTTTTTTACAGCGAAAATACCACTTCCATTCAGCCCCGAAAACAGCGCTTTTTTACTGCGCCCACTGCCGCTAAAGGAACCGGCACTATCAAAGGCACCCGTCATAAATGGCGCTTTACCAATTGCTGCAAAAAGCTGATCGAGTTTTCCGTCGGCTAACTGATATTGTCCACTCACCAGCCCGGCACCATTGGTATTTTTAATCGATAGATTGCCGCTCAGATCGCCTCCCATCCAAGCCATACTAACGGTATTTAAATTGATATTACCGTCCAAAAGGACCAGTTGAGACGAATAACCTTGTGCCTGCTCACCAACACCCAGACTTGCCAGATCAGCGCTCACCGCCACATCGCCGTCTAGGCCTTGCAGAAAAGCTTGATTGAATACAGCCTTCTCGCCATTTTGATCAGCCCCTATCCCTCCGAGCACCATATTTTGCAGCAGAGGAAGAGAAAGAGTACCAAAGTGAACCTTGCCGGTTAATTTTGGACGCGCAGCAACCAATTTGGTCAATCTTAGATCGCCACTATAGGCATTGCCAGAAATCTGGCCGGACAGTTTTTCAAATGCTATGCCCGCTTGGGTTATTGCCACTTCAGATGTCAGTGATACCGGCACAGCATCCAGCATTGATAGCCCCGGCACCGACAATCCGCTGAGTAAAAGGAAAGGCTGAATATCTTTTGAACCAAGGGTTACGTCAAATTTCCCTCGGGATTCATCATCGCCACTTAGGGTCATCAAACCATTGGCGGATACATCGCTTCCCGGTCCACTGATAGAAATCGATGTCAGCATTCCCTCGCGGGCAATTCCGGCGATCTCCGCATGAATGCTCAACGGCCCTAGCGTGTCCAGAGGTAGAACCTCAAGTCCCGATTGTTGCAACAAAATATGAGGTATTTCGTTTTCAAAAGAACCATTAATTTCCAGTTCCATATCCCGGATTGCACTTGCGCGTCCGTTAAAACCAATACGAGTATTGAGTGTGGTTCCACCCACTACACCGCTTATCAGCGCCTGCCCCTTGGAACCATTTTCGCCGGAGGTTGAATCAATCTCGATATTCAAGTTTGAATCAGCAGAAAGTATGCTGGAACCGGCAATCGCATCAAGCATAGGGTTTTTCCCCAAAAGCCGCTGCATTAGACGGGCAAATTCAACGCCGGATTTTGCCTGAATGTTAAACTTCACATTGCCGTTTGGCTTGTCGAGTAAATCTGAAATCCTGCCGGAACTGACCACACTGGTGCCGAAAAATGATCCGATATCCAGTTTTTCAATTGCCAACGACCCTTTTTGAACCCGCACATGGGTGTTCACATCAGTGGCACGAAGGTTCTCGCCAAATGCCATTCCCTGCAATTCCTTGGCGTTCAGCCGAAGATCCAGATCATGCCCTGCAAAAGCGGCATTTTCATCCGCCGTTCCCCCTTGGGTCAATGCATATATAGCGCGCAAATCATCGAGATTGACCACATCACCACTCAGCTTCGCAATAATTCCAGGCCTGCTACCAGCAACCGCAATCCGTTGCACTTCGCCTCTAAGGACGGCTGTATCCAGCACAAGTTCTAGTTTACTCAACGTTGTTTGGTTGGGAGATATGGTCATGTTCGCCGCCAGCCCGACAGATGAAAGCCGCCTGACCGATGTATCAACCTTGCCGGAAATCCACGCAGCAAAGCCGCTTGGTTGGCGTGAAGCCAGCAAGACCTGACCATCAAATCCGAAGGATTCACCTATCCCCAGCCTGCCACTTGCTTCAAACACCGTGTTCCCCGGCAAGGTCATGAGCAACGACCGAACGTCCCACCCTGTTGCTAACGGACGCACAACCGCAGAAACCTCGCGGATAAAAGTATCGCCAGCAACAATCGCTGGCAGTTCAATGCTGATTTCCCCGTTAGCATTCGGCAAAGGAATATCGTTGAGAATGGTTTTAACCGCAGCAAATCGATCTTCCAAACTGAGAGCCTGCTTTTCCTCGCCATCCTTCAGCTTTCTCAAATCAAGCTGACGCCCATCGGCCTGCATGCGAAAAAAAACATTCTCTGCAATATCAATTCCACCCTTGCCGGTAACCACATAAGGGTCTTCGCGATCTCCTATTTGCAAACGGTATTCAGGAATATTGATAATTTTAGGGTTTGCATTAAACCTGCCTTCAACCGACACCGGCAAGGGTTTTCCAGCGTCCTTGGCCCGGTCCAGCGCATCGCCGCTCATGGGATTGATCTGAAACTTGCCATCCCAAGCAAGCAATCCATCTTTTAGCGATATCGGCCCATCAATTTGCAAACGATAAGGTTGATCAACCCGTTCGCTCGAAAATTTCACACGGATAGAACCCTCCGAATGATAGGCTCCCGTATTGATCGTAAAGCGCGTTTTCACCCCATTGACCATGCTGCTTGCTTCCACATGCCAAGGCCCAAGCAGCGACTGGGCCTTAATAGCGGCATACATTTGCAGCACAGACAATTCTCTGTTGGTAGAGGGATCAACAACAATAATTTGACCATCTTCGACAGATACATTTTCAAGCTGCACTGCGGCAAGGTTTTCGAGGTCAGGTCTTGTTAGGCCGAATTTCGAGAGTATTTCTTGTCGGTCGACCCATTCGATTTTACCATCATCATTGAGGAGAATGGTAACCTTCGGTCGAACCAATTTCATCTCTTTGACGCGAATTTCACCGCTTAAAAACGGCATTAATTCCGCCGCCATAAAAAACTCATCGACGGTCGTCATAGGAGCACCGTCTTCGTCTCCCCCAACCTGCAATTTATGAAAAGTGACGCTCGGCATGGGGAGCAGCCGCACCTGCGCTTCCCCGTCAACCTTTACCGGCTGACCAATAATCAGTGACGCTTCGCGTTCAAAATCTCGTTTGTAGACCGACCAATCGATAAAATACGGCCCTATCAGCGCACCAAACAGCGCGACAACCAGCAATGCACCAACAGCTACAAACAAACGAAACAGCTAATCACTCCACATCATTTTGTGTTGGGTCATACCCTCGTGCCTTACCCAACCAGTTTCCCCGGATTCATAATATTATCAGGATCTATCGTCTTTTTTATGGCTAGCATGATATCGGCCCCTGCTCCGTGTTCAATGCGAGCAAACCGGCGCTTGCCTTGTCCAACCCCATGTTCACCCGTACATGTACCATCCATTTCAAGCGCCCGCATCACCATACGTTCAATAACTTGCTCCGCCCTTGCCACTTCATCGGCGTCACTTGGGTCCACCATCAAGGTNGAATGNAAATTCCCATCGCCNACATGNCCNACAATCGGCCCNTAAAGACCGGCATCGCTGATATCTTTTTCTGTCTCACGAACGCATTCNGCCAGCCGTGANATCGGNACNCANACATCTGTTGCAATGCCTTCTTTCACGGTGAANTTNGCCTTNATCGCCCAATAGGCNTCNTGGCGGGCTTTCCATAATTTNTTNCGGTCCTCGGTTTTGGTAACCCACTCGAAATCACCGCCGCCGCAATCCTTGACGATCTCGCCGAACAGTTCTGCTTGCTCTTTCACCCCGTTAGGAGACCCGTGAAATTCAAGCATCAACATTGGTGTTTCNGGATAAGACAGATGCGCATATTTNTTGACCACNCGCACCATTTCCGCGTCCATCAATTCAATACGNGCCATNGGAATACCGGTTTGCATGGCAAGAATNGTNGCATTGCAGGCATCTTCCACCGTCGGAAACGAACAAACTCCGGCAGAAATAGCTTCTGGAATTCCGTAAAGGCGAACGGTCAGCTCCGTGATAACACCAAGCGTTCCCTCAGAACCAACCATCAACTTAGTCAAATCATAACCGGAAGATGATTTACGCGCGCGGTTGGCAGTTTTAACAATCGTGCCATCAGGCATAACGACCGTCATATTGATAACATTTTCACGCATCGTGCCGTAGCGAACCGCATTGGTGCCGGAGGCTCTGGTTGCAGCCATCCCGCCCAAAGAAGCATTGGCACCTGGATCAATCGGAAAAAACAAACCTGTATCACGCAGATATTCGTTCAGCGCCTCACGCGTCACGCCCGGTTGTACAGTCACATCCAGANCTTCGTTATTCACCGTTAAGATTTGATCCATCTGCATCAAATCAATCGAAATCCCACCCGCAGGTGCGTTCACTCCGCCTTCAAGCGATGTACCGGTTCCAAAAGGAATAATCGGCACTTTATGCTCGGCACAAATCAGCACGATATCGCGTACATCCTCGGTAGANTTNGCAAAAACCACNCAATCAGGCAACTGACGNGGAATATANGTCATGGTATGACAATGCTGTTCCCGCAACGCTTGGGAATCGGCAAACTGCTCACCAAACCGCTGCTTCAAAATAGAAAGCGCNGTTGCAATGCCACTTTCATTACGTTCAAAAACTTCAAGATCGCCAAGTGCCATATTATACGCCATTACCCTTATGCTCGACCAAACATGCCGATGATTTTTCACTGTATTATTGTTTACACCAAATCGTGGATAATACACATTTTTCCCGTGTATTTTACAAGAAATTTAACATCGCTAGAGGCAAGCATTCCCACCCCTTCGCTCATCCCGTTGACAACGGGGCCAGCAAGAGCATTTATTTAATTACCGCCCGATCAAAAGATTCGAACCTCAAATTTTCAAAGTTCCCATGCTGAATACAATCACTCAACTACCCTCTGCGCTGCTAAAATGGATTGAGCCCAATATTCGGGTCTTTCTGGCAAGCAGACAGCCCTTCATCTGGTTCGTAGCCTTGCTTGTTGGACTATCGGTGTCGCTGGCTGCAATCCTGTTCCGCGAGGGCATCGGCTATGTGCAATATCTATGGCTGCAAGACGCTTCAGAACATGTGGCAAGTGCAGCACGAAACCAGCCTTGGTACGTCATTCTGCTGGCACCTGCTTTTGGCGGCCTGATTGTCGGGTTTTTTATAACAAAACTGCTCCCCCTGAGACGCACCGAAAGCGTCGCCGATGTCATCGAAGCGCGCGTCCATAGCGGAAAGAAAATCAATACACGGGCGGCTTTTCTCTCAGCCATTACCACTATTATTTCACTGGGCTTCGGCGCCAGCGCCGGGCGTGAGGGACCGATGGTCCATCTGGGTGGAGCGATTTCCGCATCCCTCGCCAGACGTTTCAAACTTCCAAATGAGAGCCGCACCACATTATTGGCCTGCGGCGTTGGGGCCGCCGTCTCAGCGTCCTTTAACGCCCCGATTGCCGGCGTTCTTTTTGCCCATGAAGTCATTTTAGGCCACTCTTCCAAACGCTCCACTGTACCCATCGTCATTTCATCTGTGGCAGGAACATTGTTATCGCGCGCATGGTTTGGCGATGTGGCGGCATTCGACATTCCCGAATATCAAATTACATCCCTTTGGGAGTTTCCTGCTTTCGCTATGCTGGGAGCCATTTGTGCGTTGGTTGCCATCAGCTTCCAGTTTTCTCTGGTCGGCGCGAATCATCTCGCCAACAGCATCAAATTACCCCTATGGACCAAGCCCGTTCTGGGAGGCCTGATGGTCGGGGCAATCGCTATTTATTTTCCTGACGTTTTAGGCGTTGGTTATGAAGCAACCGATTTAGCCCTGCACAACCAGATGACGCTTTATTTGCTGATTGGATTATTGTTTGCAAAAACCATAGCCACGGCCATCACTCTGGGTTTCAGCCTTGGCGGCGGGATATTCTCACCATCNCTTTATGTGGGNGCAATGACCGGCGGNGCATTTGGTTTGATTGCCGCCCAGTTNTTCCCNGATATGGCNTCCAGTCAGGGATTATATGCCATTTTGGGCATGGGNGCNGTCGCNGCCGCCATGCTTGGGGCNCCGATCTCGACCACCATCATCATATTTGAACTCACCGGCGGGTATGATCTAACCATCGCGCTATTGTTGGCGGTCTCCATGGCCACCGGCATCAATCAGGCATTGCACGGGCGATCTTTCTTCCAGTGGCAATTGGAAATGCGCGGATTATTCGTCCAGCGTGGTCCCCATCATCAAATTTCCCATTCNACCAAGGTCAAGGATTTCATGCAGCTGCTTGATCAACATGANGCNATTTCCGACCATGAAGAACTGGTACCTCACGCCCTTAAATCATCGCAAAGTCTGGAACATGCCTTGCGCGAATTCAATGCTAGTGGCCACCAGCACCTTCCTGTGATCGATGAAANTGATCCNGATATCATCATNGCATGGGCATCCAAATTAGACGCCTTGAGCATTTTNAANAAAGCACTGGTCAGNGCAAGCGAAGAAGAACATCAAATGTAGAAGCACTATTTTCTGTNCCCTTTTTCCTTCTCCTGCTGGAAATAATCGCGCAGCAGCCCAACCCGCTTGGGCCTGAATGACTCATCGAGAAAATCGAGCTTTTCAATCAAGTCCAGCCGGAANGTACGAAAATCTTCCCGCAAACAGCACCANNCCACCAGNACNTGAACCGTATCCAAAAACACNATCGCCAAAGGCCANACCTTGCGCTCGCTGGGTTTTCCCGCAAGCGTCACATAGTGAAAAAAGATCGCCCGCTCCTCCCAAATGGATTGCCGTACCGNCGTTAAATCAATGTTAGAAGTAATCTTGCGACGGAACGATTTTGCNGCCGTTGCCGGAAAGCGCATACGAGGCCGCAACGNTTCCGGCAAAATNGCTTCCAGTTTGGCNAAGGCATTTTCAGCCGCAAACTGCAAATCNTCGTCACCAATTTCCATCACCGATATCAGCCCGAGCGTCAGCGCATCCACTTCATCCCCGTCAAACTGCATTGGCGGCAAATACGGGTCTTCCCCCAGCGTATANCCATANCCNGCNTCCCCGTCGATGATCGCACCGGAGTTTCGCAAGGATTGAATATCGCGNTAAATACTNCGTTCGGAAATTTCCATTTCGCCTGCAAGNCTGCGCGCAGTCACCGGCGAGGGCAAACGCCGCATAACCTGCATCAGGCGAATTAACCGTTCAGACCTGCTCATATCAAACTTCCTTCCATGCAAACTAACATGCCAGAAACATACTGNCANTTATTGTCAGNATCATTCAAGTAGATAGAGCCCAATCAACAAACAGGAGAATTCAATATGCTATCCNTCATCATCTATAACCCGGCTTTTGGCCAGCCAAGCGGCAGCCCGTTTTGTACAAAAGCNCTTTGTTTGTTGCAAATGTCAGGCGTGAAGTGGAAGCCGGAATTCAGCAATGANCCCCGNTCCGCCCCNATGGCCAAATTCCCGGTNTTGCGCAGTGGCGAAACCCTGATTGCCGATAGCGGTATCATCCAGAAATTTCTGGAAGATAATCACAATGCTGATTTCGGCTCNTGGCTAAGCAAGGAACAACANGCCACCGGCCATGCTCTGGTCCGNATGGCNGAAGAACATCTCTATTTTCACATTGTGAATGACCGTTGGGGCCGCGATGAAGTTTGGAAAAAGACCATGCCGGTCTATTTCGGAGATATGCCNGCATTGTTNCGTCTTTTCNTTCCNGCNTCCCTGCGCAAACAAGTNAAANCCGGCCTGAACTTCCTTGGCATCAGCCGNTTCTCAGAAAAAATGCTTAAAGANCGGCTAGAACAAGACCTTGCNGCGATCAGCGATATTCTCGCAGATAAGGATTTNCTATTTGGTGAAAANGCNTGTTTTGCCGATGCTGCCATCGTCCCGCAATTAGCAGCAATAGCTGCAACTCCTGGAGANACTCAAGCCAGCAAAGCNATTAAATCAAACAAAAANCTGTATGAATATATCGGTCGTTTTCAGGTAAAACANTACCCGAAATCTACTTGATCGATATCCGNTGAGAGACATCNANACCATTGGTCAGGGTCAGTTGAGAAAATCCGGCAATTTTCAANAAGTCCAGAAANTTCAGNTTTTCAGCTGATCCTGTCTGCGCAAAAAGCGGTGAAGTGCGCGCCATNGAACTCATNGAAGCAAGCAATGCACGCAACTGGAAAAGGGTNTGATAGCGATCCTTTTCCACGGCCACAATGATCAGCTTCTCACTATATTCACCCTTGCCGAACATATGATATCCCGGCGCAAAGGCACGTTTATATTGCCGCGCATTAAGCCCGACCAATAACCCCACCCGCGATAACTTGGTCACATCGCGCAACATCGGCAGTGGCGACACATAAAGTTCATAAGTCTGGGGTGCTGGATAATAATAACCCGCATGGGTCTCNGCNGCACTGNCACNACNGGCGAACAACANACCGAACAATCCTGCCGCCNCAAATACCCGGCAAAACTTANAAATCACACGCCACATGGTAGGTTTTTCCTGCAAATTTTTATCACCCGATTGTCTAACATGGATANTTCCCCCGATCAAACGNCNCATCCCGGTCATTTTTAGTTGATTTTACTGGTTTTCCAACCTTTTTCCTATGCTTTCGGGCACCGAATCGGTAATAAGAACAAATGAGCAACTCACAAAATGACGTGCCGTTTTTTGGCGATGAACGAACAGAATCACCAGCCCCTGCAACCGGAAGCATAACCGAGCGAGCGCTTGCGGCATCGAGCCAGTCCAGAGGCATTGAGGATTATCTCGAGGGATTGAACCCAGANCAAAAAGACGCAGTCATTTCCCTAGACGGCCCCTTGCTGGTATTGGCTGGTGCGGGAACTGGAAAAACCCGCGTNCTCACNACACGCATTACCCATATTTTAAAACAAGGCCGTGCATGGCCAAGCCAAATCCTTGCGGTGACCTTCACCAANAAAGCCGCCAAGGAAATGAAGATCCGCATCGCCAAACAATTGGGCGATACGGTCGAGGGCATGCCATGGCTTGGCACCTTCCATTCGATCAGNGCAAAAATNNTGCGTCGCCANGCAGAACTTGTGGGTCTCAAATCAAATTTCACCATCCTCGANACCGATGATCAAATNCGCCTGTTAAAACAGCTCATCCGCGCCGAGGGAATTGACGACAAACGCTGGCCCGCCCGCCAACTTGCAGGTTTTATCGATAGCTGGAAAAANAAAGGNCTGTCGCCNCAGCGTATTCCCGAGGGCGACGCGCAAGCCTTTGCNAATGGCAAGGGNCGCGAANTATACATTCAATATCAAGACCGCCTGAAAACCCTCAACGCCTGTGATTTCGGCGATCTGNTGACCGAGTGCATCCGGCTNTTTCANGAAAATCCNGACGTGCTGGCCGATTACCATCGNCGNTTCAAATTCATGCTGGTNGANGAGTATCAAGATACCAATGTNGCGCAATATTTNTGGTTGCGCCTGCTNGCNCAAAAAACNGAGGATAAAGAACATCAAAACATCTGCTGTGTAGGCGATGACGANCAGTCAATCTATGGCTGGCGCGGCGCAGAGGTNGATAACATTCTGCGCTTTGATAAAGATTTCGCCGGCGCAAAGGTCATTCGNCTAGAGCGCAATTATCGNTCCACCTCTCATATTTTGGGCGCGGCNTCTCATNTNATCACCCATAATGAAGGTCGTTTGGGCAAGACNNTATTCACCGANATGTCTGACCCTGACGACGCCAAAGTAATGGTTACCGCAGGCTGGGATTCTGAAGAAGAAGCCCGCTCAATCGGAGAAGAAATCGAACAGCTCCAACGCAAAGGCAATGCTCTCAACGACATTGCTATTTTGGTTCGTGCCTCCTTCCAGATGCGCGAATTCGAAGATCGTTTTGTAACTCTTGGTCTCAACTACCGGGTCATTGGTGGCCCGCGCTTTTATGAGCGCAAGGAAATCCGTGATGCNCTGGCCTATTTCCGCGTGGTCTGCCAACCAGCCGACGATCTGGCTTTGGAACGCATCATCAACACNCCAAAGCGCGGCATTGGCGAAGCGACCCTCCGCATCATTCACGATAATGCCCGCCCTCGACGCATTCCGCTTTTACAAGCCGCGCGCGAGCTGACCGAGACGGAAGAATTAAAGCCAAAAGTCCGTTCCACCTTGAAAGGTGTTCTTGATAATTTCTCCCGCTGGGCTGGCCTACTGGAAACCCTGCCCCATACAGAATTGGNNGAGATGATACTGGAAGAATCCGGCTACACCGAAATGTGGCAGAACGANCGCAGCGCCGATGCACCGGGTCGTTTGGAAAATTTGAAAGAACTCATCCGCTCTCTGGAAGAATTTGAAAGTCTGCACGGTTTCCTCGAACATATTTCACTCGTCATGGANAAGGACAAGAACGAAAATCTCGATGCNGTATCTTTGATGACCCTCCATTCNGCCAAGGGTCTCGAATTTGAAAACGTCTTCCTCCCCGGTTGGGAAGAAGGCCTGTTTCCGCATCAGCGCTCCCTCGACGAAGGCGGNAAAACCGGCCTCGAAGAAGAACGCCGCCTCGCCTATGTGGGGATAACACGNGCCAAAGCACGCTGTTATATCTGGTTNGTTTCCAATCGCCGCATTCACGGTCAATGGCAAACCTCAATCCCNTCCCGNTTCATNGATGAATTGCCTGCAGGNCACGTAGAAGTGATCGAGGGAAATTCAAACTATGGCGGCTATGATAATTCAGGCACCAGCCGGTTTGATACATCCGACCCATTCGAAAANACCTATGCCACCCCCGGCTGGAACCGNGCTAAATCGCNCACCAACGCCAACACCAAATCCAATTGGGGATCGAAATCCGGCCCGCATACAAAATCAAAAACGATCGAAGGCGANNTAATCGCCTCTTCGGTTCACGATACTGCTGGTGATTTCGAACTGGGAGATCGTGTTTTCCATCAGAAATTCGGTAATGGAAATATCACGCTGATAGACGGCAACAAGCTCACCATCGCCTTCGACAAAGCAGGTGAGAAGCGCGTTCTAGCTTCTTTCGTGGAAGCGACCTAAGGTCCAGAGCCTAATTAACCCGCAACTTCTGGCCGACACGAACAGTATAGGGATCGTTCATATCATTGAGAGATGCGATTTCTGAAATCGTGAGGCCGTGTTTCAGCCCGATCGCATAAAGCGTATCACCTAGCTGAACGGTAATCGAAGACGCCGAAGAGGGTGAAATTTTAACAGAAGAAACCTTCACAATTTTCACCGCAGGCCTTTTCGTACCTGCATAGGTAGCGTTTTCAATACGTTCCATAATCAAGAGATCATCAACGGAGAGTTTTTTGCCTTCTGAACGCTTCACGCGCTGAACGCTGGAAGTAATGATGCGATCAATCTNTGTGATTCTTGGACCATCGACCTTAGTTTTGACGTTAGCCACAACCGATACCTTCGCGACCTCTTGCTTTTGGGCAAATTCGTTCAAGGCAAGNTGGCCACCATTATCCGTCAACATGGCTCCAATCAAAAACCCNGTGGCAGCAACCACNGTNAGCCCAGACGAAAATTTGGCGAAGTTCAGCATTCGTTTCCCTACTCAATACATACACGGGTTTTCAATACTGATATTCTACGCCAACAGGGTTACCCGCTGGTTAATTGTCCGATTACTGNGCCACTTTAAAAACAGCNANATCCCANANCACGCCCCTTTTATCATCGCGCACAACTTCCGCTTNAAGCTTGTGCCAGCCGAGAGCNTCAATTTNTTTCCAAATCCTGATCGATGAAGCCGTCCANTTAGGTTTATCTGGGTGCGGGCCAAGAACGGAAATNACCACGANACATTCCCCATTCTGCCCTTCTGCAATCCGTTTCAATTGCTCAACGGAATCNGCTTCATAGTACAAAACCTCATTNGCAACGATCACCAATGGTTCAGATTTCATCACAGCATCAGGAGAAAAGGTGGCAAGGCTATCGCAAANACGCGTGACGGGAATTTTCGTTTCGANAATNTTTTCCAGCGCCACATCTGAAATATCAACAGCCACATATTGGCTTATCTTGCTTTCATCCAGCCAGTTGCAAAGATGGCCTTCGCCACTCCCCAAATCAACGAGCCGAACAGCCTCCCCGTCCAAATTATCACCAATCAATCGAGCAACGCGTTTCAAGCGAACCTGCTCATCATCACGACGAAGAAAATTCCATTTTCCGGCCGCAAATTCCGAATTCCATTTATCCCGCAGCTTATTCAATGTAGTAATCTCCCAACCATTCATTTCAAACTCAAAAATCGGCTACTTTGCCGACCATCAAAGTTAAACACAATCCAATCAAAAAGAAACCAGTATTCATGTCACAAATTCGTTTGTTTTTTACTAAAGATAAAGATGTCGCAAGAACCATTGGTGATTTAATATTTGAACGCTTCGATGAAGGCGAATTTCCTGTTTCTGTATTCGAAACCTGCGAAGAAAGCGGCACTTGGGCGGTATCCATTTATGTGGACAAAGAAGACGCTGACAGGATTGGAACAGAGGTTCAGGAATATCTCGCCTCATGCGGACATCCTAACACTTTCGAACGTGAAATAATCGAAGAAACCGACTGGGTTACCAAAACCCTGCAAGATCTGGCACCAGTGCGGGCTGGACGGTTCATTGTTCATGGCAGCCACGATAATGACGTTCCAAAACCCCACGAACATTCTGTCATCATCAATGCCGGTCAGGCATTTGGCACAGGTCATCACGGCACTACGGCCGGTTGCCTTGATATGTTGGGAGAATGTTTGAAGCGGCGGGAATATAAAAACGCCCTCGATATGGGGACTGGTTCCGGCGTATTGGCAATCGCCCTGGCAAAAGCTCTGCCGATAAACATATTAGCCAGTGATATTGACCCGATCGCCACAACAACCGCCCGCGACAACACGATTATCAACGGCGTTGCCAACCAAATAAATTGCATTACCGCCACAGGATTCAATCATCGGGGCTTTGCCGATGCGGGACCATTTAATCTGATCATCGCCAACATTCTGGCCCGTCCTTTGCAAGATCTGGCCCATCCCATGAGTGCCTATCTGACCCCTCATGCAACGGTTATTTTATCTGGCCTGCTGCCCCATCAAAAGGCCAGAATATGCGCCACCTACCGAATTCAGGGGTTAAGGCTGGAAAAAGCCCATATTCGCGATGGCTGGCTCACCCTCGTCCTGACAAAATAAAAGGAGCGGTGAATACCGCTCCTTCATCATTCATTCCATTACCCAGCGAGCTGGGTATCTGCTGTTACAGATATGGAAAAGGCGTAGTAGCCGTTTTTACAAGTTCTTTGCGAGAATAACCGGCTTGTGCCAGATCATTATCGTCAAGAGTAAGCAAATTTGCATGGATATGGCCACGAATACTACCTTCGCGAGCAATAATCATTTTTTTAAGACCGTTGCGTGTAGCAACTCCGATATCGCCGAATAAAGACATGTTATTTTCCTTTTGGTTCAGTTGCAAAAGGTTTCGCAACACTTGAACTAGACATATGTTGCAACGCACAAAGTTACAACCACCGTCGGCGGCATACCAGCATTGTCAAATTCGCATGGGTAACTGCAAGATATCATTAAGGTTTTCAAATAACTTGCCCTCAATGCCGTCAATTGGATAAAAGAAGAGTACTAGCGAAGCCGTATTTCTCAATTGAACTGGACGCATCATGTTTCAATCTTTCTCCTCCCAATCAAACGGAAATAACAGCGCTGAAAGATTGAAGGCTTTGCGCCAACAAATGACCAAATCGGCGGTGGATGTCTTTCTNGNTCCCCATTGCGANGAATATCAAAATGAATACTTACCAAAAAGTGCCGAGCGCCTCGCGTGGATTACCGGCNTCACCGGTTCCGCAGGCTTTGCNATCATCACCCATANCGAGGCNGTGNTGTTCGTCGATGGCCGCTACACCGTTCAGGCAGAGGAACAAACNGACCCAAACCATATCAGCCGCGAAGATTTANTCGCTTTGCCNCCAGAAAAATGGCTGAAAGAGAATTTAAAAAACAGCGANACCATNGGTTTNGANCCATGGCTAACCACNCATGGNGCTCAAAAAAAGCTAAAGTCGGCAATCAAAAAGACNGGATGNANCCTCAAACCGGTCGATAATCTGATTGATGCAATCTGGCAGGATCAACCAACAGAACCGCTTGAACAGGCNTATATCCACGAATTNGAAAANGCNGGTAAATTGGCCCTTCAAAAAATNGAAGAGNTAAAGCAAGACCTGGTGGATGCCGAAACCGATGCCTGCTTGATTAGCGACCCGACCTCGATTTGCTGGCTATTCAACATTCGTGGCGCNGATGTGGAACACGTGCCACTGACGCTTTCCCGCTGCATTTTAAGAGCAGAAGGCTTCCCGCTCCTCTTCATTGATAAACACAAATTGTCCCGAGAAGTGGAAGCCTATCTGACGCAAATCGCAGACCTGCATGCTCCCTCCCATCTAGAGGAAGAATTGGCGAACATTTCAAACAAAGCTCGCATCCAGATCGACCCCGCTTCCGTTCCCATATTTCTAACCAATATCATTGAAGCAAATGACGGAAAAATCATCGAAAAACGCGATCCCGTTATTCTACCCCGCGCCACTAAGAATGAAACCGAAATCAAAGGCAGTCGCAGCGCTCACTTGCGCGATGGTGTGGCCCTTTCCAAATTCCTCTATTGGCTCGACCAACAGTTGCCTGGCACCATTAGCGAGGTGGATGCAGCCACCCGTCTAGAAGAAATCCGCACGGAATATGCGCGCTCCGTCGATTCTNAATTGCNGGAAATCTCGTTCGACACCATCTCCGCCAGTGCAGGTAATAGCGCCCTACCCCATTACCGCGTGTCAGAAGAAAGCAATCTGACCTTGGAAGATGGCACGATCTATCTGGTCGATTCCGGCGCGCAGTATATCGATGGCACTACCGATATCACCCGCACAGTTCCCATTGGCACGCCCAGCGAAATCATGGTGCGCGATAATACACTGGTTCTGAAAGGCCATATCAACATTGCCTTNGCACGCTTCCCCGCNGGCACNAGAGGNCANGATATCGATATTCTTGCCCGCAATGCNCTGTGGCAGGAAGGCAAGGATTTTGCCCACGGCACNGGCCANGGCGTGGGGTCATATNTNTCNGTNCATGAAGGCCCGCAAAACATATCAAAGCGCGGTGTTCAGGAATTATTGCCNGGCATGATTGTTTCAAATGAACCNGGNTATTACGTGGTCGGCGCATATGGCATCCGNATCGAAAACCTTTTGCTGGTCCACAAGGAAGCNGAAATCGANGGCGGCAACACGGCGATGAGAGGTTTTGAAACCCTATCCATGGCCCCAATCGATTTGCGTCTGATNGANCCNACNATNATGAACGACCATGAAATCCACTGGCTCAACGCCTATCACGGNTGGGTCAACCGCATGCTGGCTGANTNTCTCGATGAGGATGAGAGCCAATGGCTAAAACATGCAACCCGCCCGATTTCACGCGAATTGCCTGCCGCTTCTGCCTAAAGGCCCAAATTCCGCAGGGCAACCAGCACGGCCATTCCCGTGATCATGGAAAAGATCGGTGATAGACGGAAACAGGCCAGCACTGTTGCGACCATGGCAATGAATTCGGCCGGGCCGTTGGTCAANGCNGGAGGCACAACNATTGCCGTNATCACNGCCGCAGGAACNGCCGAAAGCGCNGCATCCACCCTTGGNGGAATGGATTTAAAGCGTGACAACAGCACNTGCCCGCCAATACGCGTCATATAAGTGACGATTGCCAGCACCACAATCAACATCCAGATATTGTCGCCGAATTCGACGACNTTCAGAAAATCAAACATCGCCCTCTCCNGTGGTTTTTATCACGGGTTTCGCCATGATGATCGCCGCNGCAATNCCGCATAANGCGCCAAGGGAGATGTGCCATGGTGGNCCGACNAATTGATAAAATACCGCCGAGCCGACGCCGCTTGCAATCACTACCGGCAACCAATTGGGNCNTTTNCGAAACGCCATCACCATGGTCNTAAAATAAATCGGCAACAGCATATCGACCCCAAGCGCCTGCGGATCATCGATCAGAGAACCAAAAGCTGCGCCGACATAGGTGAAAATGATCCAAACGAGATATTGCACCCCGGCAAATCCGAAATAATAGGACGGCATGAGTTTTTGCTGGGAAGCGCGATGTTCCGACGCGGTAAACATCGGGTCCGCCATCAGGAAGAAGGCAAAATATTTCTGGAAGAACGAAAACTGTCCCATGCTCCGCCCCAGCGAAGCCGAATANAGNATATGGCGAAAATTGACCGCAAAGACACCCACAACAATCGACCATGCGGGCGCGTGATAGCCGTGNATTTCCAGAAATACGAACTGGCTCGCTCCGGCAAACATGGTGGCGCTGGAAAGCAGAATATCAAACANNCTCAACCCGGCTTTGGTAGCAGTCGCCCCAAACACCAAGGCAAAGGCACATACCGCCGGAATAACCGACATGGTGTCGCGAAAGCCGTCAACAAACTCTTTGCGCAAATTGGACAAATAAATTCAGCCTTGAATGGATATGAACATGTGAATGAAGCAACCAGACTATCAAACCGATTGCACTCGATATTGCAAGGCGAAAGGAGGATGTTTTAGCTAGCGCCCGATCAGCGCGAACCAGCCATCCTCGTCCACCGTATCAACGCCCAGATCAACGGCCTTTTTCAACTTGGAACCGGCACCGGGGCCAGCCACCAGCAGATCNGTTTTTTTNGAGACNGAACCAGAAACCTTGGCCCCCAAACGNTCTGCCATCGCCTTGGCTTCNTCNCTTGTCATTTGTTCAAGAGANCCCGTAAAGACAATCGTCTTTCCAGAAACAGGAGAATCCGACTGCGCCACTTCAGGAGCAATTGGCTCCAACTCATTTAACAGCGCCTCAAAGATTTTCACATTGCCAGGCTCCGCAAAAAACTCCTGCAGGCTAGCCGCAACCGTATCGCCAATACCGTCAATGGCGGTGAGTTCCTGCCACGCCTCACTTTCGGGCCCATCCATTGCCTGCATAGCGACAGATATCAGACCCGCGTCACCGTAGACCTTAGCCATATCCTTGGCTGTTTGTTGCCCCACATGGCGAATGCCAAGCCCAAACATAAACCGATGCAGTTCGATTTTACGTTTGGCATCGATCGCATCAAACAATTTCGCGGCGCTGGTCGTGCCCCAACCGTCGCGGTTCTTTAGCTTTTTCAGCGACAGCGCATCTTTTTCCCGTAGCGTGAAGATATCAGCAGCGTTCATCACCAAATCATCATCATAAAACGCTTCGACCTGTTTGACGCCAAAACCTTCAATATCAAAAGCATTGCGCGAAACAAAATGCCTCAACCGTTCCTTAGCCTGCGCCGGACAAATCAACCCGCCGCTACAGCGCCGCACACTGTCAGCGCGACCGGTTTTTTCGTTGATTTCCCGCACTGCATGACTGCCGCAAGCAGGACAAATTTCCGGATATTCAAACCGTTTCGAATTCTCATCGCGCTTATCTAGATCCACATCCAGAATTTGCGGAATAACATCTCCCGCACGCTGTATCTGAACCCGGTCACCAATACGCAAATCCTTGCCCGAACGAATTTCTTCGCCATTATTTCCGATGCCTTCAATATAATCCTGATTATGCAGCGTTGCATTGGTGACCATCACCCCGCCCACATTAATCGGCTCCAGCCGCGCCACGGGAGTCAGCGCCCCGGTACGCCCAACCTGAATATCGATCCCCAGCAAAGTCGTCCATGCTTTTTCAGCCGGAAATTTATGCGCAATCGCCCAGCG
>JAESSK010000143.1 GCA_016764155.1 Rhizobiaceae bacterium | reverse complement strand
TCGAAAAAGCCGCTCAATACGCTTACCGCGACCGGAAAACCAGAAAACGGAATTTCCGCTCTCTTTGGGTTCAGCGTATTAATGCTGCCGCTCGCTTGCACGGTTTGACATATGGCCGCTTCATCGATGGCCTGACAAAATCAGGCATTGAAGTGGATCGTAAGGTTCTTTCTGACCTGGCTATTCATCAGCCGGAAGCTTTCGCTAACTTGGCCATAAAAGCTAAAGAAGCGCTGGTTTATCTGAAAGATACCACACCAAATGCATTCGAAGCTGCTGTCCGATAGGCTAGCGCGCTTCCCATTGCTAATAATTTTATCGGGAACCCGCGCTGGCCAATGCCAGGGCGGGTTTTCTTGTTTTAAAACGTATATTTGAGAAACATTATGTCTGAGATTGCTGAACTTGAAACCGAAATCCGTTCCCAAATCGATGGGGCCAGCGATGAGGCCGCTTTAGAAAAAGTGCGCATTGCGAGCCTTGGCAAAAAGGGTTCGATTTCTGCCATGATGAAAACCCTTGGTAAGATGACACCGGAAGAACGCAAGGTTATGGGCCCAGCACTGAACGGGCTCAAAGTTTCAATCACCGATGCTATTGCCGGGCGTAAACAAGTGCTTGGCAAAGCCGCGATTGAAGCGCGGCTGGTGAATGAAACCCTTGATGTGACCCTGCCGCTGCGACCTTCTCCAGCGCAAGTCGGGCGTATTCACCCAATCACGCAAGTTACCGATGAAATCACCGCGATTTTTGCCGATATGGGTTTCTCAATCGCTGAAGGTCCGGATATCGAGACCGATTATTATAATTTTACTGCGTTGAATTTCCCAGAAGGCCATCCGGCCCGCGAGATGCATGACACATTCTTTTTCAATGAGGGCGAAGATGGCAAACGCAAGGTTTTGCGTACCCATACCAGCCCGGTGCAAATTCATACGATGGAATCACAGGAACCGCCGATCCGCATTGTCATTCCCGGCAAAACCTATCGCTGCGACAGTGATGCCACCCATTCGCCGATGTTTCATCAGCTCGAAGGGTTGGTGGTCGATAAGAAAAGCAATATCGGCAATCTAAAATGGGTTTTGGAAGAATTTGCCAAGGCGTTCTTTGAAGTGGATCAGGTCGGCATGCGTTTTCGTCCGTCCTTCTTCCCGTTTACCGAACCATCGCTGGAACTTGATATTCAGTGCGACCGTTCCGGCAAGGAAGTGAAATTCGGCGAGGGCTCGGACTGGATGGAAGTTTTGGGTTGCGGCATGGTGCATCCCAATGTGCTTCGTGCCGGCGGGCTTGATCCCGATGTTTATCAGGGCTTTGCGTGGGGCATCGGTATTGATCGCCTCGCCATGCTGAAATATGGCATGCCCGATTTACGCGAATTCTTTGATGCTGATGTGCGCTGGATGGATCATTACGGTTTCCGTCCTTTGGACATGCCAACGCTTTTTGGTGGCTTAAGCACGTAATAGTAATTTTTAAGAGATTTACCGGCTGTTAGCCGACTAATAAGGCAGAGATAAAATGAAATTCACCCTTTCCTGGCTGAAAGATCATCTGGAAACCGAAGCACCCTTGAGCGAAATTCTTGATGCGCTCAATATGATTGGCCTTGAGGTTGAGGCGGTTGACGATCGTGCCGCTTATGCACCGTTTGTGATTGCCAAAGTACTGAGCGCGGAACAGCATCCTGACGCCGACCGGCTTCGGGTTCTAAGCGTTGATGCGGGACCTAATCACAACGGTGGCAAGCCGATACANGTGGTTTGTGGCGCGCCCAATGCCAAAGAAGGCCTTGTTGGNGCNTTTGCTGGACCTGGAACCTATGTTCCGGGCATTGATATCACGCTTTCTGTCGGAAACATTCGCGGCATTGAAAGCCACGGCATGATGTGTTCCGAGCGTGAANTNGAACTTTCCGACGAGCATGACGGTATCATTGATATTTCTGGCAAAGGCGAGTTCGAGATCGGCGCNTCTTTTGCGGCTTATGCCGGCCTTGATGACCCAATGATTGAAATCGGTATCACNCCAAANCGTCCTGATGCACTGGGTGTTGCGGGCATTGCCCGTGATCTGGAAGCCTATGGCATTGGCAAAGTNAAAAAGCTCGGTATTGCTGAACCTGTAGCCAAATTCCCCTGCCCGCTGGATGTGAAACTTGAATTTGGCGACAAGGACAGTCTTTGCCCGGCCTTTGGTCTGCGNTATGTGCGCGGNGTTAAAAACGGNCCATCCCCCCAATGGATGCAGAAGCGTTTGAAAGCCATTGGTCTTCGTCCNATTTCNGCANTGGTGGATATTACCAATTANGTNACCTTCGATCTTGGTCGTCCGCTGCACGTATTTGATGCGGATAAGGTGAANGGTGATNTGATNGTTCGCCATGCTGAAGACGGTGAAAAATTNCTCGGNCTTGATGGCAAGGAATATAAGCTTACCGNCGACAACTGCGTCATTGCAGATGATGAAGGCGTTGAATCTCTTGCCGGCGTTATGGGTGGCGAGGTTTCCGGTTGTTCTGAGGACACTGTGAATGTGTTGATCGAATCAGCCCTTTGGGAACCGATGAATATTGCGCGTACTGGCCGTGATCAGGGTATTATTACCGACGCGCGCTACCGCAATGAGCGCGGCATTGATCCTTCTTTCATGGNGCCGGGNCTTGATCANGCAACCAATCTGGTGATGGAACTTTGTGGNGGCGAACCATCNGAAGCGGTGATTGCCGGTGAANTNCCNAANCCTTCACTGATCCTNGNTTTTCCTATATCCGAGGTCGAACGCCTTACNGGGCTGACGGTAACGACCGAAGAAATCATCTCCATATTGCAGCGCCTTGGTTTTGGCGTTTCAGGCACTGGCGACACCCTGCAAGTAGCGGTTCCAAGCTGGCGGCCGGATATATTTGGCAAGGCCGATATAGTGGAAGAGGTGATGCGTATTCACGGGATTAACAAAATCGAATCCCGTCCGCTGGAATCCCACGGTGTGGTCAATAGTAAAATTCTGACCGAAGGCCAAATCCGTACCCGTGCTTCACGTCGTATGCTTGCCACGCGCGGCATGCAGGAAGCAATAACCTGGTCATTCATTTCCAAATCTCAGGCCGAAGCCTTTGGTGGTGGTGCTGATGTTTTAGCCCTAGCCAACCCGATCTCGGTCGAGATGGCCCATATGCGCCCGTCATTGTTGCCATCGCTCATTCTGGCAGCGCAGGCCAATGCCGATAGAGGTTACGGCGATGTGGCGCTGTTTGAAGTTAGCCATATTTATCGTGGCGATAATCCCGAGGAGCAACTTCGCGTTGCCGGTGGTATTCGTCGTGGAACAGCTGGCCTTACCGGTTCTGGCCGCCATTGGTGTGGTCCTGCTGATGCTGTTGGTGTTTATGATGCCAAAGCTGACGCACTGGCCGTGCTTGAAGCCTGTGGTATGGATACATCCAAGGTTCAAATTACAGCTACCGCACCTGAGTGGTATCATCCGGGACGTTCGGGCACCATTCAGTTGGGTCCGAAAATGATTCTTGGTCATTTTGGTGAATTACACCCGTTCACGCTGGAAAATCTCGATGTTTCCGGGCCACTTTGTGGTTTTGAAGTGTGGCTGGATACCATTCCGACCCCGCGCAAAAAAGCAACAAAAACCAAACCGCCATTGAGCTTGGACAGTTTGCAGCCGGTAAAACGCGATTTTGCCTTTGTGCTTGATAAATCAGCCGATGCGTCGAGCTTGCTGAAAGCTGCCTCGAGCGCCGACAAGAAGATGATTTCTGGCGTCTCAGTGTTTGATGTTTTTGAAGGCGCGTCTCTTGGTGAGGATAAAAAATCCGTGGCGATTGAAGTTACCCTTCAACCGACCGATAAAACCCTGACAGACGAAGAAATTGACGCGATTTCGCAAAAAATCATCGATAATGTAACCAAATCCACCGGAGGCGTGTTGCGGGGCTAAGCGCCGCTTACGAAACCTATGGCTGATCCTGTACTCAAAATTCCAGAGTCAGAATTATCGGAAAGCTTTATCCGCTCGTCCGGCCCCGGTGGGCAGAACGTCAATAAGGTTTCGACCGGCGTTCAATTGAAGTTCAACGTTCGTTCTTCACCCTCGCTTAGTCAGCGGGCGAAAGAGCGGCTGGTGCAGATTGCCAGCCATTTGATGAGCAAGGCTGGGGTGCTTCAGATCGAGGCGACCCATTATCGTACTCAAGTGCAAAACCGTGAGGATGCTCGGCTTCGGCTGGCAAATTTCATTGCGGAAGCATCCAAACCGCCGCCAAAGAAAAGACGCCCGACAAAACCAAGCAGAGGTTCCGTCGAGCGTCGTCTTAAGAAGAAATCAGGGCGCGCCTTTACCAAAAAGATGCGCAATAAGGGTAGTTACGACGATTGAGGCAAAGCTGTTGCGCCCGCAGATATACGGCTACGATTGGATAATTTAAGCCAAGCCAACTCGCCCACGACCAGCGCTATTGCGGCGATTGCAATAACACCAAATCCAGTCAGCCATTGCTGGGCGAATATCAATGCTCCAACGCTCGCAACAACCCACAAAATGTCTCCGGTTACATTGATGCCAAAATGCATGGCTTTGGGGTGGGTTTGACCCGATAAATAGCGATTAAAAAATGCCCATGGCAGCAACCCTACGCCAAGAGCGACAAACCATAACGGCGGAATATCTGGAATAATCAGCGGTCCGAGCACCATCCCAGCCAAAATTAAGGTGCTGGCGCTGGCTATCATAAACCAGAAATCGAAATGATATATTTTTTGCAATTTGTTTGATGTTTGAGACATTGAAAATTCCTTTCGTGGTTGCTGCTGCCAAAATAGCCATTGATTTCGCAATTCCAATTACCTGCGAGGTAATGGAAATTGCGACCGGGCATGGTAGGTTTCTCCCGAAAGGCGGAGACAGGCATGGAATTTGGCAGCAAATTGAAGGAATGGCGTAACCATCGACGGCTGAGCCAGATGGGGCTGGCAGGCGAGGCCGGGATATCAACGCGCCATCTTTCATTTCTGGAAACCGGACGATCACGGCCGACCGAAGGCATGAT
>JAESSK010000142.1 GCA_016764155.1 Rhizobiaceae bacterium | reverse complement strand
CGCCAAGCAAGGCGATAGCTTCAAGCATAATCGGGAAATGGGCTGAAGGGTAGCGCGCCTAGCGCGCGTCCCCGGTTTCAGACGCGATATACACGCCCAGAATCTTTAGCTCGTTGCAAAAGAAGGCCAGCTCTTCCAGAGCCAACTTGACGTTTGCATCATCGGGATGACCGACAATATCGGCATAAAATTGCGTCGCGGAAAAACTGCCACCAATCTGGTAACTTTCCAGCTTGGTCATGTTGACCCCATTGGTAGCAAAGCCGCCCATGGCCTTATAAAGAGCTGCAGGAATATTGCGCACCTGAAACAAAAACGTCGTCATAATCGGCCCGCTGCCCTGCTCGGCACGGACTTCCTCATGGGATAAAATCACAAAACGGGTGGTGTTGTGATCTGCGTCTTCCACATTCTGGTCCAGCGTATCAAGACCGTAAATTTCAGCCGCCAATGAAGGCGCAAGGGCCGCGATATTCCGATCACCGCTCTCAGAAACCAATTTAGCAGAACCAGCAGTATCGCCACTAACAACCGCCTTCCAGCCATTTTTACGAATGATTTTACGACACTGCCCAAGCGCGTGAACATGGCTAAAGACCGTCTGAATATCTTCAAGTTTCACACCGGGCAACACCATCAAATCGAAGTGGATGGGCAAAAAATACTCGCCAATAATAAACGTGCAGGAATTGGGCAATAGATGATGGATATCGGCCACACGCCCGGCAAGCGTGTTTTCGATCGGGATCATCGCCAGATCAACTTCACCCTTTTCCAGTGCATTGAAAACATCTTCAAACGTATCGCAGGGAATGGCTTCCATATTGGGAAACACATCCGCACTCGCAATGTCTGAATTGGCACCCTTGGCACCCTGAAATCCAATTTTTCCGGTTCTGTTTTTATCCATAGTTTTCACTCAATCTACAAAAGCCAAACGTGCTTTTTCCAAATCTTCCGCCGTATCTACCCCAAGAGGAACCGCGTCCACAAGAGCAACATCAATACGCATACCCGCTTCAAGCGCCCGCAATTGTTCAAGCTTCTCCCGCTTTTCCAGCGGCGAAGGCGGCAATGAGACAAATTTCTCCAAAGCAGCGCGACGATAAGCATAAAGCCCGATATGATGGTAAAGTGGCCCATCACCATAAGGCGCAGTGGCACGGGTAAAATAAAGCGCCCTCAAGCGATTATCCCCAATCGGCGTACCAACCACTTTCACCACATTGGGGTTTGTGCGCTCAGCCTCGACGGTAATTTCCGTCGCCAATGTCGCGATATCCGCGTCTGATTCGTGCAATGGCGCGAGACTTTCAATGATAGATTTCCCCTCAATGGTCGGCAAATCACCCTGCACATTGATAATAAATTCAGCATTTCCCTGTGGATCGATTTTTGTTACCNCTTCCCAAATCCGGTCCGAGCCAGACTGGTGATCTTCCCGCGTCATCACCGCTTCGCCCCCATGCGCTTCNACCGCCGCAAGTACTTCAGCGCTATCNGTTGCCACCACCGGACGCCCGATACCAGCTGCCAGAGCACACTCCCAAACCCGCACGATCATCGGCTTTCCGGCAATATCTGCCAGAGGCTTATCGGGCAGACGGGTCGACGCCATGCGTGCAGGAATTAAAATTAACGNNTCGGACATGAATTTGGTCAGTTTTGGGCTAGATTTGGCNATTATTTTNGGTTTTTTTGCAAATTGTATAGGCGGTGTCAAAAAGTCCCACTTGTACAAGGCTTACAGGCGTAGTATCGCACTGGCAATGAGAATAGTCACTACGGCAACACATGCTTTGGCTGATATCAGCGAAAAGACAAATGCCAATAAAGGAGCACCAATATGGATGCCTTTGAATTCAACAAATTTGCCATGGCTGGATTGGCTGCCGTTTTCGTATTGATGGGCCTTTCCATCGTTACCGANAGCCTNTTTCACATGGAAATACCAGAAAAACCNGGTTACATGATCGAAGTAGCAGAAGGCACCGGNGGCCACGACGCAGCACCTGCAGATACCGGTCCTGCCTATGAGCCAATCTCAGCNCTGCTTGCCAGCGCTGATGCAGTGGCCGGTAAAAAGGTCGCCAAAAAATGCGCAGCCTGCCACGACTTCTCTGAAGGCGGTGCAGCCCGTGTTGGTCCTCCGCTTTATGGCATCGTTAATCGNGCCATGGGTAGCGACGGAGCATTTGGATATTCAGCAGCNATGAAAGCNGCATCTGATGGNAAAAGCTGGGATTACGAGACCCTCAACGGCTTCCTTTGGAAACCAAAGAAATNCATGAAGGGCACTGCCATGGGCTTTGCCGGTCTGAAAAAGGTAGGCGANCGCGCCAACATCGTAGCGTATTTACGCACCTTGGCTGGCACTCCGGCANCGCTGCCTGCCGAATAAGGCANCAATCATTAAGCTTATTTAATCAGGCCGGACATTGTTCCGGCCTTTTTTATTGCCTAAAGTTACGACTGGATACGATCCGAGGAATATTTGAGGAACATAATTTGTCATTTTTAAAATCCGCCCCACTCCTGATGGCTCTTCTCTTCACNGCNCCNGCCATTGCTGACGAGACAAAATGGCGTCACGGGGACACGCTCTTTGGAGAATTAAAACACAGCGCGGATTTCACCCATTACCCTCATGCCAATCCCGACGCCCCCAAAGGGGGGCACCTCAAACGCGCATCCTTTGGCGGATTNGATTCATTCAACCCNTTNGTCGTTCGTGGCAGAACCCCCAGCGGTTTAGGCTATTTCGGCGGCTTGCTTTACGATAATTTGTTCGAACAATCCTTAGACCAGCCAAGCGCGTCTTACGGTCTGGTGGCGGACAAATTCCGCAAGGCCGACGATTCCTCATGGGCCATTTATCACATCAACGAAAAAGCNCGCTTTCACGATGGCAGACCCATCACGCCGGAAGATGTCATCTGGTCGATGGAAGCCTTGCGCACCAATTATCCGCTATGGAAAGANTATTTCAAAAACGTNAAATCCGTCGAAAGCACAGGCAATAACGAAGTAACATTCACCTTCGATCAAAAGGGCAACCGTGAACTGCCCCATATCATCGGNGACCTNGCAATTCTNCCNAAACACTGGTGGGAAGGCATCGATGCCGATGGCAATAAACGCGANATTTCCAACCCAACCACCGAACCACCGCTGGGTTCCGGCCCNTATAAAATCGGCAANTTCGAGATGGGNAAATACATCACNTGGGACNGGGTCAAGGATTANTGGGCCGAGAANGTTGCNGTGCGCAAAGGCCGCTACAATTACGACAGCATCCGCTACACTTATTTCCTNGATGAAAGCGCCATGTGGGAAGCNTTCAAAAAAGGNGGNCTTNCNGATTANAAAGTCGAAGGNCGNGAAAACCGCTGGAAAAAGGAATACACATTTCCAGCCGTNGAGCGCGGCGATGTCNTCANNNANNCCTTNNGNNNNACNNGAAGNCAGATNTANACGGGNTTNTNTTTCAATACCAGAAAANCCAAATTCAAAGACCCGAAAGTNCGCGAAGCCATCACGCTNATGTTTGATTTTGAAACNATGAACAAAAANTTNTTCTTCGGCNTGTANANACGCACCGACAGTTTTTTCGAAGGCGGCGAATTGGAATCAAGCGCCGTCCCCATTGGCCGTGAATTGGAAATTCTNGNAGCCTACCGCGANCAATTACCGNCAGACCTTTTCACNAAGCCGTTCACTTTGCCCGATTACACCAAGCGNTCCTCCACCCGTAAATANCAGCGCCGAGCCATCAANCTGCTGAAAGAAGCAGGNCTNAAATTCAACGANAAGCGCCAGCTCACAACAGCCNATGGCAAACCTTTCNCNATTGAATTCATCACAGCAAACCCCAATGCAGANCGCAAAACCAACTCCTTTATCGAGAGNNTAAANCGCATCGGNATCACCGCNTCCCTGCGCATTCTCGATACATCNCAATATAAAAACCGCCTCGANAGNTTCGATTTCGATNTCACCTCNACNCTNACCGCCCANTCNCTTTCNCCCGGAAACGAGCAACGCGAATACTGGTCCAGCGTCGCAGCCGACCGCTCCGGCAGCAGAAATTTCTCCGGCATCAAAGAGCCNATGATTGATGAGTTNGTAGAAAAAATCATCCTCGCTCCGGACNGGCANGAATTNCTCGATTTAACCCACGCCCTCGACCGCATCCTCAAATGGCGCTATTACGCCATCCCCCAATGGCACAATCCAGAAATCTGGTTCGCCAAATGGAAACACATCCAAATTCCAGAACCNCAACCCGGCTATTCCGGNATCGACAGTCTGTCCTTCTGGATAGACACAAAAATCGAGGCNGAGNTGCGNAAATGATCTAATGGCTAAACCGATCAAGAAGGTTNTGGTTNTGGGNGGGTACGGCCTCATTGGNCGTGCCGTCATCGCAGAACTATCAAGGCAAAACTTCACTGTTACCGGCATGGGCCGCACGGCTAAAAAAGGGCGCAAGATACTGCCGCAAATCAAATGGATTGGCGGTGATCTACATAACCTCCGCACACCCGATGCATGGTCAGAATTCCTCCAAGACATCGACGCAGTGATCAATGCATCCGGTGCATTGCAAACCGGTTTGAAAGATAATTTGCANGCCATCCAAAGCGAAGCAATCCGCGCCTTAATCAGAGCTTGCGAACAGGCNNGCATNAAGCACTACACCCAAATTTCAGCATCAGGCGCATCACCTGATNACCCGAGTGAATTTTTGCGAACAAAAGGCGAAGCNGATAGCGCNNTGCGNAANAGCANNNTCANCTGGACCATCCTAAAACCCGGTTTGGTTATTTCCAACGAAGCCTATGGCGGCACCATGTTATTACGCGCGCTTGCCGCTTTCCCGATCATTCAACCGGTCATTTTACCAAATGCAAAAATCCAGACCGTGGCCGTGGAAGACGTGGCCAATGCAGTCGGCATGTCCCTGCGAGATAAACACCTTTCAGCCAAAGATTTTGAACTCGTCGAACAATCCAGCCAAACACTTCAATCGACCCTATTGCAGTTCCGCCAATGGCTGGGATTTCCTGCCCCCGCTTTTGTGCTTCCCATGCCAAATTTCATCGGCACCATCACCGCAAAAATTGCCGACCTCACCGGCTGGTTCGGCTNGCGTTCCCCTTTGCGCACCACAGCCATACAAATGCTGGCACAAAATGTAACTGGCGATCCTACCCCATGGGAAAAAGCCACGGGCCAAAAACTAAATTCCCTCAAACAAACCCTCACAAACCTACCCTCCACCAGTCAGGAGCGACTATTCGCACGAATGCAATTGCTCTTCCCGTTCATTGCCATCACCCTCGCATTGTTTTGGATGACATCCGGCATCATCGGCTTCATACAATATGAACCCGCCGCAATGTTGGTCATCCCAACACTAGGAAAGTCGAACGCGATATTATCAGTTCTGGCAGGCTCAACTGTAGATTGCCTGATTGGAATATTGTTGATGTTCCGGCGAACCTTCCACGCCGGATGCCTCGCCGCAACTGCCGTTTCCATCGGATATCTGGCACTAGGCACAATACTCACACCGGAATTCTGGCTCGACCCACTCGGCCCCTTAGTCAAAATTTTCCCCGGAATTCTCCTCGCAATGGTCGGCGCAACCATGGTGAAAGAACGATAATGGAACTGGTGCTGATATTAAGATGGGTTCACATCGTCGGTGCCACCGTCCTACTCGGAACCGGTGCAGGCATAGCCTTCTTCATGCTGATCGCACACCAAACCAAAGACGCAAAAATCATCGCCCACGTGGCTGGCACCGTGGTAATTGCCGATATAGTTTTCACCGCCACCGCCGTTATTCTGCAACCAATATCCGGCGCATGGCTGGCGGTAGAAACCGGATGGAAACTAAGTGAGGGCTGGATATTGGTATCACTGGCCCTATACGTTTTCGTTGGAGTTTTCTGGCTACCGGTAGTTTGGATACAGTTAAAAATGCGCAACCTCGCCCGCGAAGCCGACCAAAACCTCCAAGAATTACCCCCACAATATTTCCGCCTCTTCCGCATCTGGCTCACCTGTGGATTCCCGGCGTTCCTTGCTGTCATGACAATCCTATGGCTGATGGTTGCAAGGCCTTCATTCTGATTTCTCATCTAACAAAATCGTAACCACCAAGCCCTTGTTTTGCCACATCGCACGGGCTAATCCTGAAGTTCGGTAAGTAGTAAAAACGAATCACTTAAAAACCCTTCATGGCAACAATTACGCCATGAATTAGCGGAGAAGTTTCCAGTACATGGGCGCCTATATCCTGCGACGATTATTGCTGATGATTCCCACAATTTTGGGAATTCTGGCTATTTCTTTTGCAGTGATCCAATTCGCGCCCGGCGGCCCCGTCGAACGCGTGCTCGCAGAGCTAAGCGGACAAGCAGGCTCAGCCACCGACCGCATTACCGGCGGCGGCGATAGCCTTGGGCAAGATCAGGGCCTTGATGGCGGTGGTGGTGAATCTTCCAAATATCGAGGCGCGCAAGGGTTGGATCCAGAATTCATCGCAAAGCTTGAAAAGCAATTTGGTTTCGACAAACCACCCCTCGAACGCTTTGGCCTGATGGTATGGAATTTCATCCGCTTCGACTTCGGTGAAAGCTATTTTCGCGATGTAGCAGTGATTGATCTGATCATCGAAAAGCTCCCCGTATCCGTTTCGTTGGGCCTATGGATCACATTCATCGCTTATGGCATATCCATTCCGCTTGGCATCAAAAAAGCAGTCAGCGACGGCTCCACATTCGATATATGGACCAGCGGCGTCATCATAATCGCTTACGCAATTCCGGGGTTTTTGTTCGCTATTTTGCTGGTGGTGCTCTTCGCCGGCGGCTCGTTTTACGATCTGTTCCCGTTGCGCGGACTCACTTCTGAAAATTTCGACGACCTCTCTATATTTGGAAAAATCGTAGATTATTTCTGGCACTTAGCACTGCCTTTAACAGCGATGGCGCTGGCAGCTTTTGCCACAACAACGCTGCTCACCAAAAACTCGTTCCTCGATGAAATCCGTAAACAATACGTCCAGACCGCACGGGCCAAAGGCCTAACTGAGCGACAAGTCCTTTACGGCCATGTATTCAGAAACGCCATGCTGATCATCATCGCTGG
>JAESSK010000141.1 GCA_016764155.1 Rhizobiaceae bacterium | reverse complement strand
AGCAAAATCTGGTAAAGCGCCTGAAACCATTCGCGTAAATTTTCAAAGCCATGATCCTTGCCAACGGAGAACACCTCCGTCTGGATGGTATCCGCATCACTTGTTGGATCAAGTGAACCAAGACGTTTACCCAAATCCTCAATTGCTGAGCGTTCCTGATCACTTGGCGCACGGAAAACCTTATTGGGCTTCACGAAGTCATTGAAGTAGCGAATGGCATACCCCACCAACTCATCAAGCTTTGGATGGGTTTCAGGCGAAATATCGGAACTGTAATTGGAAATAAAGCCCCACAAAATATCCTTATTATCCGCATTGGACGCGCTAACGAGGTTTAGCAACATGGCAAAAGTCACCGGCATATCGACCGGCTCGGGATTACCCGAATGAATATGCCAGGTAGGGTTTTGCAATTTCTGCGCCACGTCCTGCTCTTCAAGCCCGCGCAAATGCTGGAAATAATCGTCCACATTGCGAGGTATCACATCGAAATAAAGCCGTTTGGCAGTTTTCGGTTTTTGATACATGAACAGCGACAGACTTTCGGGCGACGCATAGGTCAGCCATTCATCTATGGTCAGGCCGTTACCGATGGATTTGGAAATTTTCTGCCCACCCTCATCCAAGAATAATTCGTAGTTAAACCCTTCCGGCGGACGTTTGCCAAGGGCCCGACAAATGCGTGATGAGAGCTTAACACTATCAATCAAATCCTTGCCCGCCATCTCATAGGCCACATCAAGAGCTGCCCAGCGCATGGCCCAATCGGCTTTCCACTGACATTTGACCTTACCGCCAGTAACTTCCGTTTCGACGCGTTCTCCGGTTTCCGGGTCCTCATAAACTATCGTACCGCGCTCAACGTCACGGTCTACAATTGGCACTTGCAGCACATTGCCCGTACGCTGGCATACAGGCAGAAACGGGGAATAAGTCGCCCTGCGTTCTTCACCAAGGGTCGGCAATATGATCTCCATCACATCATCATAGACTTCAAGCATTTTTAGCAGCATCTCATCGAACCTGCCGGAAGTGTAATAATCCGTCGAACTGGCAAATTCATAATCAAAGCTAAACCGATCCAGTAAATCACGCAATCTTGCATTGTTGTGATGTGCAAAGCTCTCATATTCGTTGCTAAATGGATCAGGAACTCTGGAAAGCGGCTTACCAATAAACCCAGCCAGCATTTCCTGATTGGGAACATTGGTCGGCACTTTACGGAAACCATCCATATCGTCGGAAAAACATAACAGTTTGGTTTTGACCTTGTCATCCGTCAGAACCCGAAATGCGTGGCGCACCATTGTGGTTCGCGCCACTTCGCCAAACGTACCAATATGCGGCAGGCCGGAAGGACCATAGCCCGTTTCGAACAAAACCTCATCGGGATAGCCGTTCTTTTCATACCGTTTGACCAGCTTTCGCGCCTCTTCAAAGGTCCACGACTTGGCATTTTGAGCAGCACTCACAATGTCAGAAGAAAGGTCAAGCGGGGGCAAGGTTGTGCCGGTCATAAGGTTTAATTCCATCCGTTATTATCGAGGAAACTGTTAGCCTAAATAAATCAATTTTCCAAGCGGCTTGAAGATCAGGCCAAAACTGCATAATTAGAGGTTCAATTGGTTCTTAAACAAAGGCAGAAATTCATGTCCAACCTCACCCATCATCAGGCTTTGATCCACGTAATGGTCACCATGTCCGCCGTCGACCGCTCCATGGGCGATGCAGAATTGGCCAAGATGGGCGATGCCATCAAGACATTGCCGGTTTTTTCAGGCTACAATACCGACAATCTGGTGGAAGATGTGGCCGCATGCAGCATCATTTTGCAGGATGAAGATGGCCTTGACCAAATCATCCAGAACGCGATTAAAGCCTTGCCAGAACATCTTCACCAAACAGCTTATGCGCTGGCCGTGGATGTGGCTGCCGCCGATTTACATGTAGAACAGACCGAATTGCGCCTGCTTCAGCTATTGCGCCAACAAATGAATATCGACCGTCTGGCATGTGCCGCCATTGAACATGGCGCAAAGGCCCGGTTCCAAGTTCTATAACCCTTAAGGAGACATAATGAGCGAGGCTGCAATCAGACTTACCGTTTTTCTTGGCCTGTTTGCCATAATGGCAACCCTTGAAATCCTCGCTCCACGGCGCAAGCTTCGCCCGGTAAAAATGCTCCGCTGGTTCACCAATTGGGCGATCATTCTCATCGACTCGTTTCTGGTGCGCCTGTTATTCAAAACGGCGGCTGTAGGTGCCGCCCTTTGGGCCGCGGCNAANGGCTATGGCCTGTTCAACTTAATCGCCATTCCCTATTGGCTGGCCTTCGCGATCTCATTTTTGGTGCTNGATTTTGCCATCTGGATTTCCCATGTNGCTTCTCACAAAATCCCGATTTTCTGGCGCATCCACCGTATGCACCATTCCGATATCGATATTGATGTGACAACGGCCATACGCTTTCACCCGATCGAAATCGTGCTTTCGATGTTTTGGAAATATCTGATCGTGCTATCCATCGGCGCACCNGCNGCAAGCGTGCTGGTATTCGAAATCGTTCTCAATGGCGGCGCATTGTTCAACCATTCCAATTTCAAAATACCCCTGGGCATCGATAAAATCCTCCGCCTGTTGATCGTTACCCCCGACATGCACCGGGTTCATCATTCGAGCGAGCGCGATGAAACAGATTCAAATTATGGATTCAACCTGTCCATTTGGGATCGCATGTTCGGNACNTATATTGATCAGCCGAAAAAGGGCCACGACGACATGATCATAGGCCTTGAAGGTTGGCAGGATGAAAAACCTGCGCGCCTCGACTGGGTTTTAATGGTGCCGTTTAGAAAGTAATTTTTTAAAACATCCCTATCGGGAAATAGCGCAGATAAAGTTCAGTAAAGAGCCCCTTATCATTGATTGATTTCAGCGCGTAATTCATCGCGTCCTTCAATTTCTCATTACCCTTTGGCATTGCCACAGCCATGCCCTTGCCGAAATACTCTTCTGACAGGAACGGCCCGTCGACAAATCTACAGCAATTATTGGACGCTGCCGATGCCAACCAGAATACCAGCGAAACACCATCGGAAAATACAGCNTCTACTTTCCCGCTTTGCAAAGCCGCNAGAGCTTCTGCCCGNNTTGCAAAGGAAGCAAATTTGCGCTCACCAAACACTTTTGAAAAATAAGCTTCATGGGCGGACCCCGCCACTACTCCCGTTACTTTCTTGAATAAATTATCATAAGCCGGTTCGCGGATACCGTCAGTCTGCCGGGTAATAAAACGACCGGGAACATGAAAATAGGGCCTAGAGAAATTATAGATTTTTCGGCTTTCTTCGCTGATCGCAATACCNGCCAACACCANTTCACCNTCGCCTTTTTTGAGAGCNCCCTCCAGTTCATCCCATGGCAGGGCTTGTATCTGGCATCTNTTAATCATNCCCAATTCATGACAAATCGCACGTGCCAAATCCACATTAAAACCGGTAAGACGCTTGTTACGGTCAANGAAATTGAATGGCGGAAAATCCGTTGTGGTCAAAAAGCGCAATCGCGGAATATCCGACACATCCGGCATCACAAAGCGTTCGTGCTTATCCCAGAAATTGGGAACAAATCCCTCCTGCGCCAAAGTATTCTGGCTAGCAAATAGNTTCATCAAANTCGCAACAAACAGAATTAAACATGAATTCCATCTAAAAAAATCAATACAAAACAAACGAATACTAAAATTATCAAGAAGAGTGTTGCTCATGTGCCGCGCTTTGATCTAACCTGAATTCAATAGGGTGGGTGTATCAGTATAATCGTGTCGAGGGAACAGCGTAAAAGCCGGGCGGGCATTTTCGATAAAACGCACATAAATTTCGAAGTGCCACAAGAGGTACTGTCGGAACAGCCATTTATTGCCGAAATTATTTCCCTTCGCAAACCTGTCACCTACCGTGATCTGGTTACGGCTTCGCTGGATGCACGCGAAAATTTGCTTTCAAAACCCGACAATTCGGGTCTAATAAAACTGCACCGTGACCGTATTGATACAATTCACAGGAATACGGCACGGCTAAAAACCCTCGCTAACCACTCCTTCCGTACCAATCATTTCAGATCAAAAAAATCGCTTGCCGTTGAACGAAAGGCAGCCTTTGAAGCTAACCGCCACCTCCATCTCGCCAGAGCAACAAATGCCCTGCATGATCTCTTCCCCTATTTTTCGTCANAGCAAACATTCACATCGATACAAGCAGTGTTCTTTTGTACATTAATTGCAGCAACATTGATCGGTTGGATGACCGGCATTCAGTNTTTATCAAAGACAATAATGNTGCTTCTATCGGCATTTTATCTGGCCAGTGTCCTTTGCCGTTTGGTTCTTCTGGCAAGCTATCAAGCAAAGGCAATTGGACCAAATTCAAGCGAGCTCGATGCAATTAAATATGACGACTTACCNATTTATTCTATTGTCGTGGCGCTACACCGCGAAGCAGGACAAGTAAAAAACCTCTGCTTTCATCTGTCCAGATTAAACTGGCCAAAGGACCGGCTCGAAATAAAACTCATATGCGAGGCCGATGACNTCGAAACCATTGAAGCCATCAANAGACTNAAATTACCTGANTATTTTGACTTGGTCGCGGTTCCCTACGCCGAACCTCGCACCAAACCAAAAGCGCTGAACTATGCCCTGCCGCTTTGTGCCGGAAAATATCTGGTGCTATTTGATGCCGAAGATCGCCCCGACCCAAACCAGCTATTGGAGGCCTATTACAAGTTTCAAANCAGCGATCAAAAACTGGTTTGCCTGCAAGCACCACTGCATATTCATAACCACAGCCAAACTTGGCTCACCCGTATGTTCACCCTTGAATATTGCACNCATTTTGAAGGCATTTTGCCCTTGCTGGAACGCTGGAATGCACCAATTCCACTGGGNGGCACTTCCAATCATTTCAAATTTTTCAAGTTAAAATCGCTAGGGGCTTGGGACCCGTTCAATGTAACCGAGGACGCTGATTTGGGCATTCGCATCTTCCGGGCAGGTTATCGCTGCGGGACTCTAACCCGCCCAACCTATGAAGAAGCCCCGCCCGTGTTCAAGGTCTGGCTACCCCAACGCACAAGATGGATGAAAGGCTGGATGCAAACAATTTTNGTGCATTCCCGCTCTCCGGCCNTGATCTTNAAACAAATGGGCTGGAAATCNTTTTTGATGNTNCACCTGCTCATCACNTCNGTGGTGATATCATCNCTNGTNCATCCATTCTTTCTGTTCATTTTCATCNCTCAAATGATGGGGNANNGTGGNGAACTTTATGGAGTTCTCGATGCAGCATTCAGAATGNGCGCAATTTTTGTATTGATTAGCGGTTATTTGGCCTATGGCCTGCTCGCGTTTTTGGTGCTCGGTCACAACAAATTGACGCATTTCCGGGTCTATTTATTCACACTTCCTCTCTATTGGTTACTTCTGTCCATCGCTGGGTGGCGAGCTGTAGGTCAATTGCTTCTCGACCCGCATAAATGGGAAAAAACACCCCATGGACTGGCAAATCAGCCCATCGACACTACATATCTTAAGGGGGTAACTGCACCTCTCTACAAACCAGTTACTAGCAACAGATAAACCAGTGGGACTCCGGCTATGCAAATTAGATATCAAACCCTCATTCAAGCTCTAGGCCTTTCGCTCTTGGTGCTGTTTGGGGTTGAAAGCAATTTCACATCCACGGCACTGGCAGGATGTAAAGATTCCGCCGAACCGGGCGTAAGTTGGGTAGATTGTCGCAAACGCAATTTAATACTAAGCGAATCCGATCTGCGAAAAAGTGACCTAAGCGGCGCAGACTTTTCTTCAACTGATTTGAGAAATAGTAACTTCACCGGTGCCAGTCTTTATAAAACAAATCTAATGCGCGCCACCATGGCAGGATCGAAGGCCGCAGGTGCAAGCTTTGAATATGTACAGAGCTATCGTACGAATTTCGCAAACACCGATTTCACAGGTGCAAATTTTAGCAAAGCCGAATTGCAGCGCTCTAATTTTTCAGGAGCAAATCTTTCCGGCGTGAATTTTTCAAAAGCCGACCTTGGCCGCGCAAATTTCGATAATGCCATTTTGAAAGATAATAATTTTGAACGGGCAAATCTATCTCGTGTAGATTTCAGCAAAGCCAAATTGTCTGGCAAATTCAACGTTAAGAATGCCTATTTGCTTCAAACCAATATTGAAGACCGAGATATGTCCAAAACAACAGGCTTAGAACAATGGCAAGTTGATATAGCCTGCGGCAATGACCAAACGATTTTGCCTGCTGGCCTAAACCACCCCGAAAACTGGCCGTGCGTTGCCGACCCGGACGAATAAGGCCAAGACCTCAGCTAAATAAAATGCTTTGAAAGCTTCAGGCCCTGCGCCTGATAGTTTGAGCCGCGCTCGATGCCATAAAGGGCAGCGGGCCGCTCAAGCATATGTTCATAAACCAGACTGCCCACCAATTGCCCGTGTTCCAGAATGAACGGCACTTCATGGCTGCGTACTTCCAGCACGCCNCGTGAACCTGTTCCACCAGCGCTTGAATGGCCAAAGCCNGGATCAAAAAACCCGGCATAATGNACCCGNAATTCTCCCACCAGAGGATCAAACGGCACCATTTCNGCNGCATATAGCGGCGGCACNTGNACCGCTTCGCGCGAAACCAGAATATAAAATTCATCAGGATCAAGTACGAGTTCTTCGGCACCGCGATTATAGATTGGCTCCCAATAGTCCAGTATTGGATGACAAGCCTTCTTATCCACATCAACGACGCCCGTATGCCGCTTGCCACGATATCCAATCAACCCTTCTTTGTCGCCACTCAGGTCAATCGACATGCCAATACTACCACCGCGAATATGCGGCTCACTAGTAGCGACAAGCGTTTCTTCTTTATGCAATTTCAACAAGTCTTCATCATCAAGCAAAGAGGACCCTTTGCGAAAACGTATCTGAGACAGGCGCGAGCCTGTACGCACAATCACCGGAAAAGTGCTGGGGCTGACTTCCAGATATAGCGGCCCTTCATAGCCCGCCGGTATCTGGTCAAACGCCTGACTGCCATCGACAATCACCCGCGTAAAAATATCAAGCCTGCCGGTTGAACTCTTTGGATTAGCCGAGGCTTCAATTTCTTTGGGAAGCTTCAATGTTTCCAGCAAAGGCACCAGATAAACGCAGCCTGTTTCCAGCACCGCACCCTCACGCAAATCGATCTCGTGCATTTGGAACCGATNGAGTTTGGTCTGCACACTATTGCCGCNACCCGGCAAAAAGGATGCTCTCACCCGATAGGCTTTTTCACCGAGGCGCAGGTCCAGACTGGCCGGCTGAATCTGGTCATCATCCAACGAACGCGCGGCCATTAGCTCGCCTGCATCAAACATTTTTTGGATCATTGCGTCTGGCAGAATGCCGCTATCTCTCAAGGTGTTTATCCGTTCTTAANGGTGTTTCAAAAGACAGTATTAAAAGANATGTTTGACGAAAAGCACCAATCGTCGTAAACCACGATCAATACATACTATTCGTGGTGATTTGGGCCGGTCGGCTTGCAGCCACGTTAAACAAGTTGCTAAAAGGACCGCGAGTGGAAACTAACTTTCATCCGGGTGCTATTGGCAGTCGGATTTTTTTATGCCTGAAATCAGGCACTATTGAATGAAAGTGAAAGTCCCATGCCCATCGATAACAAAAATCCCAATTGGCGTTCCGCAACCAAACTGGTGCATGGCGGCACTACTAGATCGCCCTTTGGCGAAACCTCCGAGGCATTATTCCTGACCCAGGGCTACGTCTACGATAGCGCCGAAAGCGCCGAGGCCCGTTTCAGCGGCGACGAGGATGGCTACATCTATTCGCGCTATGCCAACCCGACCGTTTCGATGTTTGAAGAACGCATGTGCCTGCTGGAAGGCGCAGAAAAAGGATTTGCCACAGCTACCGGCATGGCTGCTGTCACCGCCTCCATCGCCTGCCAATTGAGCGCCGGCGACCATATCGTTGCAGCACGCGCATTGTTTGGTTCCTGCCGCTATGTCTGCGAAAAACTAATGCCGCAATATGGTGTCGAATGCACCCTCGTTGATGGCAAAGACCTCAATGCATGGAAAGCCGCCATGCGGCCAAACACCAAAGTGCTGTTCCTAGAAAGCCCGACCAACCCGACCCTCGAACTGGTAGATATCGCGGCAGTCGCCGATATCGCCCATGAAGGCGGCGCAAAGCTGATCGTCGATAATGTCTTTTCCACCCCCCTGTGGCAAAAACCACTGGAACTGGGTGCCGACATCGTTGTTTATTCCGCCACCAAGCACATTGACGGACAGGGCCGTTGCTTAGGCGGTATCATTCTTTCAGACACCGAGTGGATGGACGAAAAACTCTACGACTATTATCGCCACACCGGCCCAAGCATGAGCCCGTTCAATGCATGGATATTATTGAAGGGACTAGAAACCCTTGCCGTGCGCGTACAATATCAAACCGATTCTTCGGAGAAAATTGCCCAATTCCTGTTCGAGCACGATGATGTCAGCCGGCTGCTTTACCCCGGTCATCCATCCCACCCTCAAGCCGATCTTGCGGCCAAGCAAATGATCCGTGGTTCAACCCTCGTGGCGTTCGAATTGAAGGGCGGCAAGCGGCGATCCTTCGCATTTGAAAACGCCCTGCAAACGATTCAGATTTCCAACAATCTGGGTGATGCTAAAAGCCTGATCACCCATCCGGCCACAACCACCCACCGGAACCTCACTGATGAGGATCGTGAGGAATTACAAATTTCCGACGGTCTGGTGCGTCTGTCGGTTGGTCTTGAAGATACGAACGATCTNCTGGAAGATATCGATAANGCGCTAAAAGCTTCNGCTTAATCCTTAAAGACTTCACGCGCCAATACGATGCGTGACAGNGCNGTATAAAAGCAGATTCCAGCAAAAATATAGGCGATCACCGCAAACCATTGTGGCANCAGGCAAAAAAGCACGAGTGTCACAATGGTTTCAGTCCCCTCTGCCAACCCGGTGNTGAAATATAGCGACTTCGANCCACGCTGATCCGTGCTCAAATTACGCTTCTCGGCCATGGTGGCATAGGCCAGAAAACTCGCACCATTCACATAAAANGAAAGAATTAGAAGCCCACCNGCGATGGCATTTTGNGCNGGATCAACCATGATAAACGCAAACGGGATCATACCGTAAAANGCNAAATCGAGCACGATATCCAGATAGCCACCAAAATCTGTAGGGCTGGTNGCGCGCGCAACGCAGCCATCCAACCCATCCAACAAACGACTGAGCAACAGCAATATTAGCCCCGTCCAAAACCACAATTGACTGATCGAAACCGCCGCCGCAATACCCAGAAAAAACGCAGCAATCGTCACCCCGTTTGCGGTGATTCCAGCCCCGGCCATCTTCTTGCCAATGGCATTCAAAACCGGATCAATCTGTTTTCTAACAACACCGTCGAGCAATTTGGTCTCCATCCTTTACAAGGTGGCCACTGTAGCAAAACCAAAAACACGAACAAGGCTACGACTGGACAATTTTTCGTGCTACAAATCGCTTAACTGATTTGGAATCATGCAAGTTCATGTATCACGCAGAAACCCATAATATCATCGTGTCGGCCATGCCCGTCTATATTGATGAGCGCTCGGACCCAGATAACGCCAATTATTTNTGGGCTTACCGGATTGTCATCCAAAACGATAGCGACCGTTCGGTNCAATTGCTGCGNCGCTACTGGCACATAACAGATGGCAATGGCAGCGTCGAAATCGTCACCGGCGAAGGTGTCGTTGGCGAAACACCAACCATTCCCCCCGGAGAGAGTTATGATTACACCAGCGGCTGTCCCCTCACCACACCATCAGGGATAATGACCGGAAAATTCTTTCTGGTGGACGATGAAGGCAATGAGTTGGAAATCGCNATCCCCACTTTCTCGCTGGATTTGCCGGATATTACCCCGACTTACAATTGATCCGGCCATGACCTCATGATATTCGACGCTCATGATTTTTGACATTAGACCCATATTGCTCGTTATTGGCTTGTTGCTCACCACTTTGGGCTGCGCCATGATCCTGCCTGCCATCGTGGATTTAATGGCAGAAAACAGCGATTGGGAAGTCTTTGCATTTTCAGGATTGNTGACCATCACCGTTGGCGTTGGGTTTTACGCTGGCGCCCGAGGCACCACCACTCAACTTTCCACCAGACAGGCNTTCGTGATGACCAGNNTGGTNTGGATATCNNTGAGCCTTTTCGGCGCACTNCCTTATTTATGGTCAGGCATTGTTCCCAATTTCACCGATGCNTTNNTTGAATCCATCTCCGGCCNNACNACCACAGGTTCAACGGTCATCGTCGGCCTGGATAACGCCCCTCCGGGCATTCTTTTATGGCGCGGTATCCAACAATGGCTGGGCGGGCTTGGTATCATCGTTATGGCGGTTGCCGTGCTTCCGATGCTGCAGATCGGCGGAATGCAGCTGTTTAAAATCGAGGCCTTTGATACGGCCGAAAAAATCATGCCCCGCGCGACGCAAATTTCCGGTTCCCTGACCCTAGTTTTTATCGTCATTACATTCTTTTGCGCCCTCGCCTATCTGGCCGCTGGAATGGAACTGGATGATGCCGTCATCCACGCCATGACAACCGTTGCAACCGGTGGTTTTTCCACCAAGGACGCCTCCATCGGTTATTTCAACAGCCATACGATTGAGGCCATTTCCGTGATCTTCATGATCCTCGGTTCAATCCCCTTCATCCTCTATGTACAGTCCATGCAAGGCGCACCAAAAGAGCTTTGGCGCAACTCGCAGGTGCGGGTCTTTTTGGGACTATTGTTCGTGCTGATAATGATTGCGTGGTCGCTCGACCCGGTAAACGGCACTCCGATGGAAAGCTTCTTCCATGCGCTTTTCAACGTAACATCGATCATGACCGGAACGGGATATGCCACCACCGATTACAGCGCGTGGGGTCCTGCGGCCAATGCATTTTTCTTCGGCATTATGTTCATCGGGGGTTGTGCTGGGTCGACCTCATGCGGCATCAAAATTTTCCGTTTTCAGGTGCTTTATGAAATCTTGAAGCAGCACACAAAACGCATTTTCTACCCCCATGGTATTTTCACCATGCGCTTTAACGGCAAGACGCTCACCGACAGCGTTGCTTCAGCGGTGATGAATTTCCTCGCGGTCTACGTCATGCTATTTGCTCTTATTGCGATCCTGCTCAATATGGCCGGGCTTGATTTCATCACGGCGATTTCAGCCGCCGGTTCCGCAATTTCAAATGTCGGCCCCGGCCTTGGTGCAGAGATAGGCCCGTCCCAAAACTACAAAGCCTTGAGCGATCCGGCAAAATTGATCATGTGCGCTGCCATGTTGATTGGCCGCTTGGAATTGTTCACCGTGCTGGTGGTTTTTGTACCAAGGTTCTGGCGGAACTAACCCTCGCTAGCACCTACCCAATTTCAGATAGAATGCTTTTATATTTTGGTGCCCAACCAAGAGTATTCATTATTTTGCTACC
>JAESSK010000140.1 GCA_016764155.1 Rhizobiaceae bacterium | reverse complement strand
CGAAGGCGCGAAACCTGAACCAGATAGCCTGCACGCGCTGATGCAAGATCGCTTCGAAGCTTATAAAACCATCGTCATCAAACCGTTTTTCCGTGAGCACTTCGCCCGATTGGATCGCCAGATTGTGCTTGTAGACGCTTTACAGGCCATCAATGCCGGACCGGAAGCCATTCAGGATTTAGAAATTGCGCTCGCCAATGTACTGGCCTGTTTCAGGCCCGGCTCAGGCCATTGGCTGACTTCCATCCTTTCGCGCAAAATCGATAAAATCCTGTTTGCAGCCACCAAGGCCGACCATCTGCATCACGAAAATCACGACAGGCTTGAGGAACTTCTCTCCCGCCTCGTTGAAAAAGCTATTCACCGCGCAAAATTTGCCGGTGCCGAAGTGGACGTTCAAGCCATCGCCTCCATCCGCGCCACCCAGGAAGGTTATATGGGCGAGGGAAAAGACAAACTCCCAGTGGTCATCGGCAAACCGCTCAAAGGACAAGTGATCGATGACGAGATATTCGACGGAAAGACAAAAACCGCCATTTTTCCCGGCGACCTGCCCAAAAACCCGTCGAATCTCTTTTCCGGTTCGAAAGCAAAGCAAAACCTGACCTTCGTCCGCTTCAAACCACCAGAGCTGGAAACCAGCGCTGATGGCCTCACCCTTTCCCTGCCGCATATCCGGCTCGACCGCGCCTTGCAATTCCTNCTTGCAGACCGCCTCGCCTGATTGGAGAAACANTTGNCAGATTCAACCAGAAAACCCCGCGCATTCAAATTTCCGGATGACGAAAAACCAANGCCAAAGCGCANACCCCGCGCCTCCAAGGANNTATNCAACCTCACNGTCATCTCCGACGANGAAGCCAACGGCATCATNGAAACCTTGGAACCCACCCCGTTAAAGCCNAGCAAGCGCAGNCGTTTCAAATGGTCNACNTTNTTTTTCGCAAGCNTAGGCGGGCTTATATCCATCGGCATNGGCCTCAGCCTAGACCAGCTTATNCGCGAACTATTTGACCGCTACACATGGGCTGGATGGATTGCNGNNGGTTTNACNGCNATTCTGGNNCTTTCGTTGATCGCCATCATCCTCAAGGAAATCTGGGGCATCTTCCATCTCAAGAAAATCACCCAACTCCGGCAAAAAGCGACAAAAGCCAAATCCGACAACAATCTGCAACAGGCCAAACGCGCGGCCAGTGGATTATCGCAATTATTCCATGACCGCGCCGATACAGCCCAAGCAAGAACCCGGCTGAGCGAACACGCCAGCGAAATTATGGATGGCAGCGACCTAATCACNCTCACCGAGCGGGAACTGATGCAGCCACTCGATAANAAAGCGCGTCAATTGGTGATGAACTCCGCCAAACGTGTTTCGCTGGTCACCGCCATTTCACCCCGCGCCATTGTCGATATCATTTATGTGNTGATGGAAAACATTCGCCTCGTCCGCGCGCTATCGGAACTCTATGGCGGACGCCCCGGCACGCTCGGNTTTTTNCGCCTGTCNAAGAACGTTTTGACCCATCTGGCAGCAACCGGCGCCATTGCCATTGGCGATGGNCTGTTGCAACAAATGATCGGTCAGGGCTTAGCTGCAAAGCTTTCCGCAAGACTGGGCGAAGGCGTCATTAACGGCCTCCTCACCGCCCGCATCGGCATATCCGCCATGGACATTTGTCGTCCAATGGCCTTTGATGCTCTAAAGCGCCCCGGAATATCCGATTTCATGGGCGAGTTACTAAGACTTAATCAGGCAGAACCCAAGTCAAACANTGTGGATAAATAATCCATGCAACATTTCGAAACAGCATGTGATGCAATTCCTTGCCGATGGTCATCAATTACTGTCATTCTGTCTGNTAAGGAATAAATGGTTAACTATTTTCGGTAAGGATGCGTTCATAGATTCGGGTGGTACATTNATNATGCGGTTTTTCNGTATTNTGTTTTNTGNTTNTTCTTNTNTGTTGGTTTCATTNGCCGCNCAGGCNTCTGANCGANCATTTTTCNNAGGCATTNANGGAAAATGGCGCGGNCCNGGCGAAATCGTTGCCGGNAAATNCAAAGGCACCAAATTCGTTTGTACATTNGATGGCGATANNCTGNCAAAATGCNTCCGGCATGNANATTGGCGGCTCTTGCCGCATTGGACTATTTTCTCAGCCAATGAACGCGCTGGTGCGCAAAGCTGGCGGTAAGTACAGAGGCAAATTCCTCGACGGCGCAAAAGGCGAAGGCATGGACGTTATCGGCGGTCGCTATTCCAGATCCCGTTTGAGCGTGAATATTGTACGCAAAGATTTGCGCGGCGTGATGGTCACAAGCCTCAACAAGCAAAACAGATTGAACGTCACCGTATCNGTTCATGTNGGTAAAAAGCTTATCCCGGTAATCGGCATGACNCTGAAGCGTGTTGGCATAAAAAAAATGGCTAGCAAAACCAGATAATTAGCGGCCATCACGGGCTAAATGCCAATCACTCTCTGCTGAGTGCAATTCGATTTCCTCAACATCGCAGNCTTTCAGCCAGTCCGACACGCTCTTTCGATAAATTAGCAATTNCGGNGAGATATCCGCCAAAGGTTTAAGCACAAAGGAACGCTCATGCATTCTTGGATGCGGNAGNGTGAGCGTATCGCTNTCCTGTTCCACCCCTTCNTAAATCAATAAATCAATATCAATCGTACGCGGGCCCCAGCGCACGATGCGCTCCCGTTTCAATGCTTTTTCAGCTAACAGGCAAGCATCCAGCAATAGTTCCGGCGATAGAGTCGTGGAGATTTTCGCAGCAGCATTCAAAAACCAGTCCTGATCGGTTTTTCCCCANGGCGGTGTCTTATAGATCGGCGATACAGCAAGGATTTCGACAGCCTGCCCCGCACTCAACAATTGNAANGCAACGGCCATATTAGCCTGAACATTGCCAATATTACCGCCAAGCCCCAGCCATGCTTGATAAGATTGAGGCTCAGTCATTATTTTGCGGATAGGTCACGCTGACCTCGGCATAGTCCAAAATACCCTGCACCGGTGCACTGGGTTTTCGAATCGTGATGGTCGCAAGTTTCACATTAGGAAAACTAGCACAAATATCCTTGGCCACATCCANCGCCAGCGCNTCGATCAAAAAGCGCCGCTTGCCGCTGATGATGCGCTCNATCACCTGAAAAGCNGCGCCATAATCAACCACTTTTTCAAAGTCGTCATTCTCCAGCGCATCTGATCCATCAACAAAAAGCTCTGCATCGACAAAAAAGCGCTGCCCCAGAGTTTCTTCTTCATTGAACAAACCATGGCGCGCAAAAAACGCACAGTTCTTCAACCTGATCACATATTCCGTCATATTTTTATTCCTAATTTAACTGGCCGCAATCACCGCATCTGCGATAGCAAGTGCGTCCTTATTGGCCCTAATATCATGCACTCTAAAGATCGTGCTACCCTTCATTCTGGTTAAAACGCTGGTAGCAGCAGTAGCAACATCGCGCTCGCCAACATCCCTGCCAGTCACCGCTCCTAAAAAGCGTTTTCGCGACGTTCCAGTCAATAACGGAAATCCAAGTTCAAACAATTTTTCAAATTCAGCGAGCAATTCTACGTTTTCTTCCGGATCCTTGGCAAAACCAAAGCCCGGATCAAGCACAATCGCTTCGTCCTTCACTCCGGCAGATTTGGCAATAGCCAATGATTTGGAAAGAAAATCAATTTGATCCTTGATCACATTGCGGTCGCGGTCTCTTTCGCGCCCAGAATGCATCAAACAACACCCAGCCTTAGTTTCAGCGGCAATGTTTGCAATTTCCGGTTCCTTTTGGAAACCCCAAACATCGTTGATTATATGCGCTCCGGCCTCAATGGCCAATTTCGCAGTATCAGCACGATAGGTATCAATGGAAATAAGCGCATCTGTTTTTTGAGATAATGCCTCAATTACCGGCAAAACCCGGTCCTGTTCTTCCTCGGCGGAGACAGTTACAGCATTGGGTTTGGTAGATTCACCGCCAATATCGATAATATCGGCCCCCTCCTCCACCATTTGAAGGGCCGCAAAAACCGCCATATCCACATTACGCAATTTCCCGCCATCGGAAAACGAATCGGGCGTAACATTCAATATCCCCATCAATATTCCCTTCGGCCCAAGCGTGATTTGACGCCCATGCGCCAACTGCCAATCGCGAGGTTTAAAGGGATTGAATGGGTCTTTGCTCATACAAAGTCTTCTCAGGGTTGATTTCATAAGGGCATTTTTCAAGATTTTTACATCGTAAAAAGTGCCTATCTATTTGCTTTAACGCTCAATTCTTCCGAAAACCGGTTTCCACTTTTCGCACTGTGCTCAAGACATTCTTTATCGCCAAGAACCCGCAATTGCCAATCCATTTTTCAAAATCACGACAGTAAGATAAACAACCCATAAACATATTGCCGAGGTGCCTGTCGCCTGTTATCGCTAGCCGATAATCACAGGGCTTCTACTTTGAATTTCAAATTTCCAACCGACCAGTCGAACACCGGGTGGCGTAGCCCTGTCATATTGCTGATGGCAATGGCTGCGACTTTGCAAATATCGTTTGCCTCATGGACGATCCTCACCAACAATTTCGCAGTCGAAGTTTTATCCTTCACCGGCAAAGAGATCGGTATCCAGCAAAGTATTCGCGAAATTCCGGGCTTTTTCGCCTTTGCCGCGATATTTCTGCTGTTTTTCATGCGCGAACAGGTGCTGGCCTTCGCTTCGCTGGTTGTTTTGGGTGGAGCTGCCGCCGTCACTGGCCTATTTCCATCCCTCAGTGG
>JAESSK010000139.1 GCA_016764155.1 Rhizobiaceae bacterium | reverse complement strand
AAATGGGTAGCAAAATTGCGTGACCTCAAAACCGATGACAATCCGGTGCTGCTAAAAACCAATATGGATGCGGGCCATGGCGGTTCAGCAGGAAGGTTCCAGCATTTAGAAGAAGTGGCGTTTACTTACAGTTTTGCGATTAAAACGGCAGGGCTGATCTAAAAAATTCACACCACCTGGAAACCAAGCGCCATTTTCTGCAATGCGTGATGGCTTCAACGGATCGTCGCAGCACAGGCTGCGACGATATCAGCTGGGGTTTGATTGGCGCAATTAGGGAGCGGCAAAATCAATCAACGTCGAAATTTTCGACAACCTAGCGCAACTTCGTTTCTATAACATTTTCCAGCCATAGATGATGGTTATTCCGATTGTATAGACCGCAAGAATAACGACATTAACTGGATTCCCGGAAAGCTTGGGAGTTTTGATCTGCGATACATTCAAAGCAGCCAACCCCAAACCACAAACGCAGAGAACAACCGAAAAAATCCCCGAGCTGAAAAACCCTTCGAACAAAAATACAAAAACCAAAAATATGCTATTATTATCAATGGCTAACCCGGTATATTTAGAACCATCAGCAAGGCCAAATGTACTAAAATAACTCAGCCGGATTACACCGGCTACGAGCATTAGGAATGCCACGGGAAGAAAAATTGGATCAAACTTTCCATAACTCAAAATCAAAACAGCTGGNGTGACGCCATAGCTCACNATNTCTATCAACAGGTCCAGTTGCCCACCAAATTTGCTGTCTTCTCCTGTTCTTCCCTTCATTTTGCGGGCAATCAGCCCATCAGCCCAATCAAATGCAACGGCCCAAATCATGCCAATCATCGCCGCGGAATAGNTCCCCAAGATAATAAAATATATGGCGAGAAGCGTGCAACCAAGCCCTGCAAGTGAACAAAGATTGGGAATATCTCTGATATAAGAGAGGATTGGTTTGGGTTGCATATTTTGAGACTCTGAATTTTCAGTTGCCATAACAAGCCTTATAAATTACATAATGATGGATACTCCCGCTAGATGACGGGTATGATCTGCGCTTTGCCCTAAATGTTTGCAAGCACACGGCTTTAGAAACATTTTCTGATACAGACATTTTTTACAACCCTGTGGCTCCTCCAATTTAACAATTGGGGAAATCGAGCTATTTGTTTGTAAGCAAAAACAGACATCACCCAGTAGCACCACAAACGAACATGATAAAGGATAAAATTAAATAATGATTGTCTTTACAGTTGGCACATTTGATTTGTTACACGTTGGCCATCTGGCCTTGCTAAATCACTGCAAATCTCTGGGCAGTGTTGTTGCCGTTGGCGTCGCGTCGGACGAAGTTGTAAACCTTTATAAGCCAAACGTCCCTGTTATCCCTCTGAACCATCGCATCGAGATGTTGGAAGCTTTGGATTGCGTCGATATTGTGCGGCCATATTACGAACTTGAATATGTTTCTGCGTGCAGGGAATTGGATGTTGATATTTTCGTGATAGGCGAAGATTGGGGGCGTAAGCCACACAATCTGGATGTAGAAACTTACCTGAAAAAATCTGGCAAACAGATTGTTCAAGTTCGTTACAATCCTCGAACCTCATCCACCAAAATAAAACAAACAACCATTGCCCAATACAAAAAAACCCTAACCACTTCTACCGAGCCATTGCTTTCGTCTCTGGCGGGCAACGCTGCATAATACGATAATATTATATCTACGCCGCTGAATATCTTGTCCATTTTCATGCGGCGTTTGTATATTTAGCGTCTTTATCGATACTATTTTAGACGCTAAGGATCAATTTTGAACATATACAATTCCTGCTTTGAGTCAGAAGTAGCAATATTTTAAGTCGAAAATGGTGGCTTCGATTTCAAAGCGAGCCTCCGGCATCCGTAAAACACTTCCAAAACTATTCCCCGATAAAAACCCCGATCTCACAGAGACCGGGGTTAAATCTTGTTCGCAAATTTGTTCGACTTAAGTGTTGTCAAACATTTCAGCGACGCATTCCCATTTGATTAAATTATCACCGAAAGCTTCCAGATATTTCGGAGGCAATTTGCGGCAATCAAAGTAACAAGAATGCCCCAGCTACCGCAGCCAAGACTTAGGCTTGCGTAGGGTAACCGTGAATATTCGGCGCGCCATCGTCTTTCTTGCAAAACCTCGCAACTTAAGCATCAATTCACCCGTTACCTGACTGCCAAGACAAAAGTATACATGTGAATAAATACATATACCCGTGACATTTCATTTGTTAACTAATAAATTGGCATAGATATTTTTTAATAGGGGAATTTTGATTAACTGCGGGACAAAATTAGTTCTACTCAAAAATGTTATCTCTATTTCAAAAATATCTAGTGACAATTAGTTATTTGAAATTTTTGTATCAGGAGGAGACTATGAAAATATTTTCATTAATTGGACAATGTTTGAGATCTCGGGGACTATTATTGGTGATTCCGCTTTTGTTTATTTTTGCTCTTCAGGCTGGAGAGAGCCGGGCAAATGACGGAAAATGGATTGGCACATGGACCGCTAGCCCACAACCGATTTGGCAGAAGGATTTTCCTATTGGTCTGGGCTTTCCAAGCAATTATTGGGGCAAGACACTCAGGCAAGTTGCACGGGTCAGCCTTGGTGGCAAAAGCGTTCGGATCATGATTTCCAATGAGTATGGCGAATTCCCGTTGAAAGTCGGAGCAGCCACCATTGCGCTAACCGGTGACGGGGCAAATCTGGTTCCAGGCTCTACTCGCACACTGACATTTGGCGGCAGTACATCCATCACGCTGCCACCTGGAGCACCGGCAATCAGCGATCCTGTTGATCTTGATCTGCCGGATCTTGCGGAAGTTTCCGTCAGTCTGTTTTTCCCTGACACAGCGCCCGCAACGACCATGCACTGGGACGGTCACCAAACCGCTTATGTGGTTTCAGGAGACAAGACTGCCGACGAGAAAATGGAGCCTGAATCCACCCAGCAACCACGGGTATTCCTGACCGAAATAATGGTCAATGCACCTGAGGGCGCTCACGCAATTATCGCNTTTGGTGATTCAATCACCGATGGGGATGGTTCAACCGTTGACGGCAATNATCGCTGGCCTGATCTTTTNGCAGCGCGTTTGATTGCTGCTGGCGGACGTCCGGTTGCGGTTCAAAATCAGGGCATTTCCGGCGCAAAGGTNTTGAGTGATCGAATGGGTACNAATGCGCTTGCGCGTTTTGAACGCGATGTNCTCGATAANCCNAATGTTGAAACGGTCATTCTCATGATGGGCATTAACGATATTGGTTGGCCGGGAACNGCNTTNGCACCAAANGACTGGCCGACAACCGCTAACGATATCATCGCCGGGTATAAGCAACTGATTGAGCGTGGCCATGCAGATGGTCTGCGNGTGATTGGTGCAACTTTGACGCCCTTCGNCAATGCTTTTGGTGGCACAGTTTTTGATGGCTATTACAATGAAGAAAAAGAGAAAATGCGCTTGGCATTGAATGACTTTATCCGCAATAGCGGTGAGTTTGATGCNGTCATCGATTTTGCCAAAGTTGTNGTNGATCCAGCNAANCCNGGNCACATTCAAGCACGATTCGACAAGGGGGACCATCTGCATCCAAACCCTGCGGGTTATGCGGCAATGGCCAATTCAATTGATTTATCAGCGTTATTTGCGCCAACCAATTGATAAATTAGCAATCTCGCCCCGGTTTTTCCGAGGCGAGATTTTGCAGGCCTAATCGTGAGCTAATGTTCTGGATATAAAACTCACTCGCATCTTTGCTGCTTATTAGTTAGCAACAATTCCGATGAACGGCAGCTATGCGGAAAAAGTTCCCTTGGATAAAATTGGTGTGACCGGAATTATNGGACTACAAACGCCCCAAAAAATTGCGCGTTTACTCCCTTCAAAACTTGGTTATTTGTTCGGTTCGAATGTCACCAAATAATCCTCGCCAGACATTTGTTTACAAAGCTCGGAAATGACATCTCCGATGTTGGGAGACCTCAAATTTTTAATTGTACGTTTAATATTCCGCGGACTTCGGCGCAATATTGTGCGCACCGCTATATCGCGCAGGAAATTGCGACGTGGATTACCGCGGTGAAAGATCAATTTTTGCTTGCCTATCTTGGTCGGCCCGTAACTTACTTGGCCATGCGGACTGACCACTGTGAATTTCAATTTTGTTTCGGGGTGCGCGTCTGATAGCAATTCCACCATTTGAACAGTCGAAGCTACATCTGCAGAACTTGGCAGTGCCAGACCAATGGGTGTTACCTCGTCACCCTGCAAATCCTTGGCAGGAAAATTTACATCAAATTGCGAGTCGGCCCATATCCCCTGCTTATAATAGCTCGATGGGTGGAAATGCAGGATGTGTATTTCGTCGTAAATCCCGGCAATGCTTTTTAAATATTCGAAGTCCAATTCGACTGAGGAATCCTCACCTGTTGATATTTCGTTTTTACCGATTTCAAGCCAGAGATTGGCAGTCGGAATAAACGCCCATTGTTCTTCATAATTGGTCCGTCTGAGCAAGCTAGCAATCTGGGAAACTCCGGTCAGCCGATCCATCCGTGCAATTTTTCGTGCATCATTCACGATGTTAGTGCCCAGTGCTGCAACCTGAACATACGGCGTGTCAGACGCGGGAATCTGGTCAAAATTTTCGTGGTTGTTCGCTAGTGCTGTCGTACCGGCCCACACCGTCAGAATTGCGCCAGCAAACCGCGATTTACTCAAGCAAATGGTCATTTGATTTCTCCCGGTCTTTGCGTGGCGGTGGTCGTATCCCGCAGAACCGTGCTTTTCGCGATGAACCAATATTGACGGGTTAGAGCTTGCAGTGCTTTGAGACCTGGTTGATAATATCTTGATATTCTCTTGATTTTGCACCCAAACACCATGAGGGCGCGCCCATTTGATTAGCTGGATTGCTGGAATGATTTTGTTTTCGGGGGTTGAGATCGATCAGGAACGCCGGGAAATCTGGCGTGACGGCAAGGCTGTGTCAGTGCAGCCGCAGGTTTTTGATCTGCTTATCTTCATAATCGACAACCGGGACAGAGTTGTCACCCGCGACGACCTGATAGAACACATCTGGGCAGGCCGTATAGTCTCAGAGAGCACCCTTGCCACCCGCATTAATGCTGCCCGAAAAGCCCTTGGTGACGACGGCTCTCAGCAACGTCTGATCCGGACGATTCACGGCAGAGGCATCCGTTTTGTAGGCAACTTAACCTCACCCGAAAACGAACAAGGTGCTTCCGCAACACCAAATTTGGGGAACGAATTCGTCGAATTATTTTTACCAAAATCAATTGGGACTGAGCCTGACACCTTGCTCGCCACGATGTCTTTAGAGCTTTCGGAACAACTGATAGCGGCGTTTTCGGGTCAGGTTTTTTTATCGCTGAAATTGGAAGACCCGCCAACCGACTCAACCAATTCAGGGTATTGTGTGTCCAGCAGTATTCGTCAAATCGACGATCAAATAAGGCTTTCGATCAAGCTGTCCAGAGTTGATACGACCAGTCTGCTTTGGGCTGGTAATTTCGATTTCAGCATTGAGGGATGGCTGGATGGTCTGTCTTTGACGTCGGATAAGATCGTCAATCAAGTATTTAGCAACATTTCCAATGATCGCACCCGCCAGGCCGGAGCCCAAAACATCGAGGCCACCAGCGCCATAGAACTTTTTTATCAGGCCCGTCACCTGTGGCAATCAAAAATTCCCGAAGAAAACTTTGCCGCTGAAAAACTGTTGAATCGTTCAATAGAACTGCAGCCTGAATTGTTTTCCGGCTACATCGGCCTGGCGAGCACTTACCTATTGCGGGCCTCCTCGGTCTGGAGCGAAGATGTTGTCGGAATTCTCGAAAAAGGACGCTCCGTCACCAGTGTTGCAGCCAATACTAACCCACGTTCATTTGCACCACCCCATATATTGGCCTATTTTGCAGCCTACAAGCGCCAGTTCGACGCGGCTTTCGAATATGTTGAATTGGCGGGCAATCTTGACCCAACCAGTGGCCCAACCAAAAATTTGCGAGGCGTTATATTAAGCTATATGGGGCAAACAGAAGAAGCGCTTGAACAAATGGAGCTTGGCGAAAAAATCTTTGCCGACCAAGAAAGATCGTACCTGAATATAGGACGGACCCATTTCATAGGTGGCAATTACGATCTGGCGATTCCCAAGTTAGAGATGTTTGTTGGATTAAAACCTGCGGCAGATCTGGCGCAATTGTTTCTTGGCAACTGTTATGATGCCACTGGTCAGCCTGACAAGGCACGGGCATGTGTCGACAAACAAATGTCACTTTGTCCATTCACCAGTTTGGAACGTATTTCCCACGTCACCCCCTACCCAGCAAAAATGCTGAAGACCTTCCGTGCATTTTTGCGGCGGTACGGCGTGCCCGAGAACTAGCCTCGTTTTCACCCAAAGGGTTCTCCTCATCTTTGTGATAGAAAAATTGTTTCGATTACTATGGATAGCTGACGTTTTAAAAGCTGCTGCGCACAAAAATGTAGAGTCGGCTTTGGGGTGTGGTTTCAACGGGTCGCTGCAACACAGGCCTCGAATTTCTCCGCTGGCG
>JAESSK010000138.1 GCA_016764155.1 Rhizobiaceae bacterium | reverse complement strand
GAGCTAAGAGATTGGTCTGGAACGAAATTTCATCAATCACACCAATAATATTGGCGATTTCGCTGGAAGATTTCTCGATCCGTTCCATAGCCCGAACCGCTTCTGCTACAACTTCACCAGAGCGCTCAGCATTGGCTTTGGTTCTAGCAACCACATTGCCTGCTTCTTCCGCGCTCGTGGTCGAGGTTTTAACGGTTGCAGTGATTTGTTCAACCGCAGCAGCCGTCTCTTCCACCGAAGCTGCCTGCGTCTCTGTACGCTTTGATAGATTGCTCGATGCTGTATTGATTTCCTTGGAGCCATCTAGAATTCTTGCTGATGTTGATCCAATTCTGTCAATGGTACTCGCAAGCCCGTCAATCGCATCATTAAAATCGTCTTTGAGTTTATGATACGCTTCAGGAAGGTCGTCATTAATCCGGTAACCCAGATCTTTTGCAGCAATGGCTGACATTGCTCTGCCGAAGACGTCGGAAACCATCTGGCGTTCGCCGGAAATGGCTTCTGCCTGAGCGATTTTTTCGCGTTCTTCAGCAAGCTTTTTCTGTTCAACCTGCTCAGCTTCAAGCCGCTTGTTGTTGAGTGCGTTTTCTTTAAATATTTGCACTGCACCAGCCATCTCGCCAATTTCATCGTGGTGATCAGTACCAGGTACTTCAATTTCAAGGTCTCCGTTAGCAAGACGGTTCATTGCGGATGTCATGCTTGTTAATGGAGGAGAAATTGATCTAACGATGAACCAAGCGATCACACTTCCTGCAATAACACCAAGTGCCAATAGCACCCATTGCAAGGTTAGGAGGGTTGATATCATCGCGGCATTTTGGTTGGAATCGTTGATCAATAATTTGCTTTGATTTTTCACCATGCCACCAACGCGGGAGCCATCAACTTGTTTTTTACCACCCAGAATAGTCAGTAGTTTACCAGCGCGTGGAGCGGCTTCTGAAACAAGCGTGTAATTAGCCATGTTCCATTTTTTAGAACCGCGAATTTCAAACATTGTGGCAGGGATCGGAGAAAAAACCTTACGTGCAGCAGAAAATTCTGAAAACGCTATTTTTTGTCCAGCCGAGAGCAAATGTGTTGAATTTTGAAGGTCGCCGAATCGTTTAGTATTCTTGCTCCAAAGCCCATCAAATTTGTTCACGAACTTCTTGTCACCGGTCAGCAGATAGGCCCGAATATTCGCAAGCCCAAGTCCCAGTGTTCCTCGTATGTCAGCCATCATACCGAGCATCTGAACCCGGTTACCTGAAATTGCTGCGTTATTGCCCAGCTCCAAATTGATGATTTCCGTAATCTTGGAAGACATAATAGCGGCCTGAGGGGCAGCATCAGTAACCAACATCTTAAGGGCAGGCTGCTCATCAGAGGATTTCGCTATAGTCTCAACTTTATCCTGTGCAACCTTGAATTCAGCGAGGATCGTTTTGAACTCATCCCATTTCGCCACATTGGCCGGTACTGTCCAGCTTGCGGAAAGTTTGTCCATGTCGCGTTGGACACTAGCAATATCTTTCCATGTGTTTTCACGTTGTCCCTTAAAAACCGTATTGCCGGTCAACATCCAGCCACGCAAATTGGCAAGGGATGAATTAATATGGCTGATCAAGGACGCGCTTGCCTGAGCCGTTGGTGTGCGTAAATTTACAATTCTATCGGTTGTTTGTTTGATGCTTGTTACTTCCCACACAGTAACAGACACCGCTACGACCAATATCAAAGTCATAATAGAAAAGCCGAGAAACAGCCTTTGTTTGATATTGGGGTGAAAGCCCGCTTTTACGGGGGTATTATTACTTAAAATATTATCTTTATCAGACATGAAATTTCCTGAATAAAATGCATTTGGCTTAAAAAGTTTTTTTAAAAAAAACATCGCCCAGCTATGTTTTTGAAATATAATTTGGATCAACACCAATACGGAAAGCGGGGCATCATGCCGAAGGATCTCTGCAATCCAAGCTTCCGTAAGGCGACTTGTTAATCAACAGGGTTTACAAATGGTTAATTGCGTTCAATTTGCTTTCAATTTCCAACAGACTCGACATATTGCGTTGAATTTGCTTGCAAATTTCAACAAACTCGACATGNTGTCTATCAGCCTGTACTCTCAAATTGCTTTCCACAAAACGCNAATATATTGGGAGAGATTAAATGAAGGTATTGATTGCCTATGGATCAACCGAAGGCCAGACCCGAAAAGTTGTTAAAGCCGTTGCACGCCAGATAAGNGAGTTTGGCCATGAAGTTGCAATGTTTGATACTTCAGGTCTTTTGGCTGATCTGCATCCAGCTTCTTTCGAACGGATTATNATTGCTGGGTCTGTACATGTGGAACGCCATCAAGAGACCATGGAACTTTTTGTTCGNAGCCACTTNGATGAACTTCAAACAAAACCAGCCCTGTTCATNTCCGTAAGTCTGGCNGCCGCATTCGANGANGGNATGAGCGATGCGCAGGGCTATGTTGACAGCTTTGCCAAATATACNGGCTGGGTNCCNGAAAAAAGTTTATTGGTCGCTGGNGCCGTGCGCCACGGCGAATATGGATATTACGAAGAGCACATATTCGAACATATGGTCATTAAGGGACGCGCATTGGANGATCCCACAAAGGACCATGAGTTCACAGACTGGGATGCNCTGGCAAAGGATGTNGAANGGTTTGTTACCNNCTGAAACACATCATTTCCGCGAAATTTATGCANCCGATAACGTTATTACAATTGCAAATCCATTGCGGGGTGATATGGGTTGTAATTACTGATTCAATTGCAATGCGGAGCATTTGTTGCATGATAGATTTTTCCAAAGCACGAACAACAATGGTGGATTGTCAGGTCCGCACAGTCGATGTGCACGACCAGCCGTTGATTGATGCAATGTCGCTTGTACCACGTGAAGAATTTGTGGCACCNGAATCTCGACCTCTCGCCTATATCGACGAAGATATTTCTCTTCGTCCTCTTTGCNANGCAGATCGCAGTTTGATGGAGGGCGGNCAGCTCGCCCGTNTNNTGCAATTGGCCGATCTNAAAAAAGAAGACATGGTTTTGGATGTGGGCTGCGGCAGTGGATACTCTTCTGCNGTGATGTCCCAAATTTGTACATCNGTTGTTGCCGTTGANGAAAATGAAGCGCTGGCAGATTATGCTTCGGCAAAGCTCAATGAGCTTGGATACCACGGTGCTGTGGTCGTCAAAGGTGTGCTGGCTGAAGGCTATGCGAGCGAAGGGCCTTACGATGTGATCTTTATCGGCGGGGCCGTGGATCAGGTTCCNGATGCTTTATTCGATCAGTTGAAGGACAAAGGCCGCCTTATTGCCGTTGAAGGTGTGGGTAATGCTGCTGTCGCAAAGCTGTATNTAAAGGAAGGTAGCAATGTGAATGGACAATCAGCATTTAATTGTTCCATTCAGCCTCTTCCGGGATTTCAGGCAGAAGCTACTTTTGTTTTTTAATATCTCTGGTTGCAAAACCGGATGTGGATGTTTGGAGGGTTGATGTTTCATTAACTCTCGAATTTTAACTTGGATAACTAAAGAATCAGGTTGAACAAAGTACGGGGACTTCTATTTTGATACTGATGACATCAGATAGTATTGACGTTGTGTACAAGGCAGCGTGGGCGTTAGATTGTTTTAATCAGCCCTATTGCTTGACCCGCTGTACCGAGAGTATGGGCGAGCGCAAATGAGTAAATTTACAAAAACACTATTATTTTCTTCGGGTGTGAAAGCCGCTATTTGCACAGGTTTGGTGCTTGGTGCTTGGGGTATTCCCACGATTGCATCTGCTGAAACCATCAATAGCGCACTCGCGTCAGCCTATTCAAATNATCCGATACTCAATGCCCAACGTGCAGCCACCAGGGGCGTTGACGAAAATGTTGCCATCGCCAAATCAGGTTGGCGACCACAGATTTTTGGTAGTGCCAAAATCACCAGCCAAGATATCTCAACACGTAACCCAAGCTTTAGTTCCGGATATTCGACGCCGGGCAGTTTCGGTATTACGATTTCCCAGTTTTTGTGGGATAGCAACAAAACCCTCAATAATGTGAATGCAGCCCGTGCTGCGGTAAAAGCCAGCCGGGAAAGCCTGCGTAACACAGAGCAGAACGTTCTGATCGACAGCGCCACGGCCTATATGGACGTGATTCGCGATGGGGCAATTTCTGGATATCGCTCTCAATCCCTTAAGTTTTTGAATGAACAGGTGCGTTCTGAACGCGCAAGGTTTGAAGTCGGTGAAAGTACCAGAACTGATGTGGCACAAGCCGAGGCCAGTCGTGCTGCAGCTGTTGCCCAATTGAACGGTGCTCAGGCCAATTTGAAATCGTCTCAGGCGAATTTCCGTCGCTTCATTGGCCGAGACCCAAAAAATCTACAGAATACCAAAGGGTTGAATAGAATTCTTCCTCGCACCCTTGGTTCTGCCATGGCCGTCGCGTTGAACCAGCACCCGGCCATTAAATCTACCAGACATCTGGTGGATCAAGCCTCCTATAATGTTAAATCCTCCGAAAGCAGTCTTTTACCGACTGTTACGCTGGATGGTATTTTAAACCGTGCGGATGCGGGCAATGGAACCGGCCAGATCACAGATACAGCCCAGATCACCGCAACACTGAGAATTCCCATATATCAAGGCGGTCAGGCAGCCGGTGTAGTCCGTCAAAATAAAGAAGCACTTGGGCAATCCCGTATNNNGGTTGATTCAAGNGTCGATCAGGTGCGTGCNGCAGTCGTTTCNTCCTATGGCCAGCTNGAAGCCTCGCGCGCCTCGGTTAAGGCAAATCAAACCCAGCTNCGCGCTGCACGTTTNGCCCTTTCNGGNGTGGTNGAAGAACGNAAAGTTGGTCAGCGNACCACTNTGGATGTNTTGAACACCCAGCAAGCTGTTATCACAGCCCAGATNTCTCTTGCCAGTGACCTCCACGATGTGGTGGTGGCGAGTTATGCATTGATGTCGGCAATTGGTCGCTTAAGCGCTAGCAATTTGCGGTTGCAGGTTGCAATTTATGAGCCTGAGGATCACTTCTTCGCAGTTAAAGACAAATGGTATGGTTTGCGCACGCCGGACCAACGCTAACAGTCTATTTGTTGTAATTTTGGCACAGGCCTGACGCATCCATGCTTCTGGTTGTATATTCCACGAAATTTTCGCTCGATTTATTCGAAACGTTAGGAATTCTGTCTCGTTTCGGGTAATTTACGAAGCAGCAGGCAACGGTAATGTGATTCGCTGAAATACGAGTTTGAGCCAATCACCGGAGAATATGATTATGGGCGAAGCAGCAGCGAAAGAACCTTCCATGGAGGAAATTCTTTCATCAATCAGGAAAATTATCACCGACGATGGTGGTAGTGATGTTTCAAAAACANCTGAAGNGGCATCGGAAAAAAAGCCGGAAATCCAGCTTGCAAAATCAGAACCTACTGCAGCCGAAACTGTGAAAAAGCCAACNGCNGTACCTTCCGCAGCAGACATTAAAGGTGCTTTGGCGGCAATTCAGCAAAACGTCAAGGAAGCGGCTGTCGAGTCCAGACAAGTTGAAGTTGTGGTGGCAGAAAAGAAACCAGAAATTGCAATACCGGCTGAAATTATAACGCCGCCTGAAATTATAACACCGGTTGTAACGAGTGAGCCGGAAGTTGAGCCTGAACCTGACGTTCAGCCTGAGCCAGAAGCTAAATCTGAAGTTGTTTCCAGCCTTGGTTCTGTACAGGAAGATTCAATCTCATTTGTCGANATGCCTTCTGANAAAGAAGAAACAACCGATGAAGTAGAAGTAGCTCCACAAGCAGAAACCACCGAAATTGCCGAGACCGCCGAGACTGTTTCTGAGGTGCCGGCGCCAAGTTTTCCNAAGATGGCAAGCTCTACTAATTCGACACAGGATAATGAACCCATGGCTAGTACTGAAGCGGAAAAATTCAAAGGGGCGCTGATGTCGTCTAATACCGACCAGCTTGTTAACGAAGCATTTGAAGAATTGCGTCGTGCGACGATGGAAAACATCGATGACAAGACCGAAACCATGTTGCGGCCAATGCTGAGCGAATGGCTAGATAACAATCTGCCAACTCTGGTTGAACGCCTTGTACGCGAAGAAATTGAGCGGGTTTCCGGTAGCCGTTAAGGTTGCTGGTCGCCTCTGCAGGATATTTAACGAGTAAAAGCTAGGGTTGGCTATAATTTCTGATTGACCCTTCGGACTCGATTTAGCTATTCATGATTGTGGGGAGCGCACGGTTCGTGCGGCTTTTTGCAATTTGTGGTTCTATTTCGAAGTGTCGGCGCGATGACTGGTTATATCAAGAAAATCAACGAATATTTTGCCTTCGTAAACCGGCGTCGTCTCGATGTGCGTTTTCCGATTCTGTCCCCTATGCCGGTTCTGNTGATCGGAGTAGCCATCTTTATAATGATGGTATTGGCGTTTGTTTGGATCGTTGATCCGGCTTTTCTTACCAATATGCAAAGGCCTGATTGGGAGAGAAATGCGTTTTTTGAAGCAATCACCGATCTGGGNAANTCAAACTGGCTNNTAATATCGACCGGCATCGTCCTGATTATCCTGTCTGTATTGACCGCTGACCGCTTCGAGGGTGCCAAACANATGATCTGGCACCGNGTGTTCCTTTACGCATATTTTTTGTTCACGACCGTTTTNTATTCCGGCATAATCGTCAATNTGTTTAAGCTGGGTTTTGGTCGNACAAGGCCGCATTATTCTCAAGGGNTCGATATTTGGCAGCCGTTGAATTTTGGTGACATATTCATCAATGGNAGTTTTCCATCCGGCCANGCCACAACAGCGGGCGCACTTGCCGTTGCGNTGGGNCTGCTTTTTCCGAAATTTCGCTGGTTATTGGTTGCGGGGTTCGCCTTGGCAATCATCAGCCGCCCCAGCATCGGCAAACATTATCCATCAGATGTACTGGCTGGCGGCTTGTTCGGCGCAGCCTTCACCTATTATTATGCCCGCTATTTTGCACGCAAACGATTGCTGTTTGCGTTCACCAAAAAAGGCTATTTGACTTTACGCGGCGAGGGTAGGGGCAAGATGGGCCAGCTTGGGGCTATGATCAAAGAAGGGTTGAAGTCGCTGTGACAATATTGGTCTTTGATTCTGGCATTGGTGGTTTGACGGTTCTGCGTGAACTACGNGTGATGATGCCCGAGCAGCATTTCATCTATGTGGTCGATGATAAAGCTTTCCCTTATGGTCACTGGAAAGCTGATAAATTAAATTCGCATATTCTGGANCTGTTCGACCGGTTCATTGAGGATTANCACCCGGAAATGGTAGTNATCGCCTGCAATACCGCCTCAACGCTCGTGATGAAGGGATTGCGCGCGCGGTTTCCTGATGTGAAATTTGTCGGNACGGTTCCGGCAATCAAACCGGCAGCCGAACAAACCCGCTCCGGTCTTGTATCNGTACTGGCCACCCCCGGCACTGTCGAGCGCGAATATACCCGTGATCTTGTGCGTTCCTTCGCCAGCCAGTGCCATGTGCGTCTGGTGGGAAGTTCCAATCTTGCAGCATTCTCGGAAGCCCATATTCGCCGAGAAACCATTGATGAAGCTGAATTGCTGGCTGAAATCCAACCGTGTTTTGTTGAGATGGATGATAAACGCACTGATATCGTTGTGTTGGCCTGCACCCATTTCCCGTTTTTGG
>JAESSK010000137.1 GCA_016764155.1 Rhizobiaceae bacterium | reverse complement strand
AAAGTCATTTAATCATAGAAGCCGTGGCAAAGCTGGATCGCGATTTGGCGGTTCTGATTATCGAACATGATATGAAGCTGGTATTCGAAGTGGCAAATTCCATTATCGTTCTTGTGAACGGGGAAATATTGACCGAAGGAACACCAGCGGAAATTTCCGCAAACCCGCAGGTTCGTTCTCTTTATCTGGGTGAGCGCCATGACTGATTTGGCTCTGAAAATCGATAATATCATTGCCGGTTATGGCGATACCATTGTGTTGAATGGCATCTCGTTTGATGTCCACAAGGGCGAGCGTCTGGCGATTATCGGACGCAACGGGGTTGGCAAAACAACCCTGCTTGCCACCATTATGGGGCTGACAAATTTACATTCAGGGTCCATCGAACTGAACGCAAAACCAATCATCAACCTACCGACCCATATGCGGGCAAAAGAAGGGTTGGGCTCCGCGCCGCAAACGCGCGATATTTTTCCTTCGCTCAGCGTTGAAGAAAATTTAATATCCGGCATACGTGGTGACGCCAGTCTGGAGGAAGCTTATGAACTCTTCCCCCGGCTAAAAGAACGACGCAGCAATGGCGGCGGCACACTTTCGGGCGGCGAACAGCAAATGCTGGCCATTGCACGCACCCTGCTTGGCAAGCCGGACGTGCTACTCCTCGACGAACCGTTGGAGGGATTAGCGCCGGTCATATGCGAAATGTTGATGGATGTTTTTGAACAGATCGCAAAAACCGGATCACAAACGGTCGTGCTGGTCGAACAACATACCGGTTTGGCCGTAGAGTTTGCGGACCGAGTTATCATTCTTGACGGCGGTGAGATTGTCCATGCGGGTTCTTCACAGGAACTCATTGAAAACCCCGGAGTGCTCGAAAGGCATGTGGGTGTCGGACTGATGGAGGCCAACTGATATGGACGATGCTCAAATTACTCCCTATCACAGGATTTCCAATTCGACGATTATGGATGGAGAGCGTGCGGTTCTCGATATCACCAATTACATCCCCTATTTCCTTGCGGCCGTGAATAACCCGTTATCGCGCGGCGCGTCGAAAATATATCTGAAGAAATTCAATCTGGGCATTGTCGAATGGCGGGTCATTGCGATGCTGGCGATTGAACCGTGCATTACCGCCTCGCGCATCTGCGATGTGGTTGCTTTGGACAAAGCAGCGACCAGCCGCGCACTGACACGGTTGCATGCGTTGGGATATCTTGAGTTTAGTTCAAAAAAATCTGACATTCGCCGCAAGAAATGGACGTTGAACGATGCCGGATATTTGATGCATGATCAAATTCTTCAACTGGCTTTGCAGCGAGAAGAAAAANTGATCGAGGGGATTGCCCCTGAAGATATTGAAACTTTTCTGCGTGTGATACGNNCGATGCATAAGAATGTGGACGCCTTATCGGAAAATTCAATCGAGGAAAAACCCAACAGATAGAGGATTTGATCAATGCCATCTTCNCNANCGGAATATGACTTCATCATTATTGGTGCCGGATCGTCGGGCTGCGTATTGGCAAATCGCTTGAGCGCCAATCGCGATATCAAAGTTCTTCTTCTGGAAGCTGGTGGGCGCGACAGAAATCCTTTCATCCACATGCCAGCAGCCATACCTCGGGTGAAGGATAATCCGCGCACGGACTGGTGTTTTGAAACCATNGANCAGCCNTCACTGGCCGGTCGCCGGATACCCATTCCTCGNGGCAAAACCCTTGGTGGTTCAAGTTCTATCAATGCGATGGTTTATATTCGCGGCCAGAGTGAAGATTATGATGAATGGCGGGATATGGGCAATGAGGGATGGGGTTATGAAGATGTTCTGCCCTATTTCATCCGGTCTGAGAATAATGAAAGCACGGTGCTGGACGCGAAATTTCACGGCACGGGCGGCCCCTTAAATGTCATGGACCGGGTTTACAATCACCCCCTGAGTGATGTTTTCATCGAGGCTGCGTTGAACACCGGCCTGCCGCAAAACAACGATTTTAATGGCGCTAGTCAAGAAGGTTTTGGCCGCTATCAGGTGACGCAGATTGATGCCAAAAGATGCAGTGCTGCGGTTGGTTATTTGCATCCAATCAAAGCCAGAGAAAACCTTACTGTGGAGACCGATGCCCATGTTCTCCAATTATTATCGACCGGCAACCGGGTGTCCGGTGTTGAATATTCGCGTGGGGGAAAGATCAAGCAGGCCCTTGCTGCAAGCGAGGTGATTCTCTCGGCCGGGGCTATAGGCTCGCCACAAATCATGATGCTATCGGGCATNGGGCCTGCTGATGAACTTGCGAAACATNATATCCCTGTGGTGGCTGATNTGGCNGGTGTTGGACAGAATTTGCAGGACCATCTGAATTTATCGATCCTTGCAAAGACCAAAGATCCGATTTCGATGGCGGGTATTGGTGGTGGTTTGAAATCTGCCAAGGTGGGACTGCAATATCTATGGAACCGCACCGGGCCGGGTACGACCAATGGTGCGGAGTCCGGCGGGTTCTATTCTTCCCATCTCAGTCCGGGCAGACCGGATATCCAATTGCACTTTGTGCCTCTCATGCTTGGCATGGGCATGCAGGATACGGGCATTCACGGGGTGACAGTGCACGCATGNAANCTTCGCCCGANNGATNGTGGTGAAATTCGTTTGGCCAGNGCAAACCCNCTCGATGCNCCNATTATNGANAATCGTTTTTTGGAGACCGATGGCAATATCGCNACCATGCGCGAAGGCCTTGCCATTGCCCGCGAAATTCTNGCAGCAAAACCGATGTCTNATTTATTATCCGANGAATATTTGCCGGGTTTCGATNTATCNTCCGGCGCGGCCATAGACAAATTCATTCGTGCCACAGCNGAGACNGANTANCATCCGGTGGGCACTTGCAAAATGGGCAAGGACGCCATGGCTGTGGTTGATNCCACNNTGCNAGTNCATGGATTATCGGGNTTGCGTGTGNTGGATGCNTCNATCATGCCGAAAATTATNAGCGGAAACACCAANGCNACCTGCATGATGATTGCNGAAAAAGCTGCCGATATGATTTTNAANGAAGCCTAATGAAAATCCCTTGAGGGNAATAGNGNNTTGGCCACATCCCTTGGATGTCTATGTGCGCTGACATATTTCTTGGGTTCGGCCTTTCGNNTATAATCGTCATGCTCCAATGTTTTATCNGGCCNTTGCATGAGGAAATCCTCATCATNGAGNTTTTCAAGATAATGGGAAAAATCGGAAATATGATTTGCGATCAAATGGGTGACAATGCCTTTTCGCTCAAGCACGCCTGATATTCTNACCAGCCNNGCGGTCATGATTGTCTTTCGAAACCGNTCAAACATTTTNCGCCANACAATCACATTNATGCTGCCTTCTTCATCTTCCAGTGTCATAAAAATGACGCCCTTGGCGGTGCCGGGACGTTGACGTGCGAGCACCAGNCCGGCAACGCTCACCCGAGTTTTATGGCGCACTTCGAGTAACGCTTTGGCTTTTGATGTGCCTGGAAAATGCGGCCGCAATAATTTAAGCGGGTGATCACGCAGGGTTAAACGGAGAGAACGATAATCCTGCAAAACATCTTCTCCAATATGCATTGGCGGCAATGTAATATCCGGATCAAGCGCCTGTTCGTCTTCTTTTGCGTGGGCAAAAAGTGGTAACGGGCTTTCGCCCTTTATGCCGCTTGCCTGCCAGAGCGCATCGCGCCTTGTCAAATTGAGCGAGTTGAANGCATCGGCATCGGCCAGACGTCGCAGTGTNGCNGGTTTGATCCCGGCNCGNACCCATAGATCGCGCACGGTGGCATAACCGTTTTGCCTTGCTTCAAAAATCCAGTCTGCGTCCTCCTCGCGCAATCCTTTGATTTGTCGCAGGCCCAGACGCAATATCAGACCGTTTTCACCAGCTTCCAAAATACTATCCCACCTAGAATAATTCACATCGACAGGCTTTACCTCTACGCCGTGGTCGCGGGCATCGCGGACGATTTGNGCNGGNGCATAAAANCCCATCGGCTGGGAATTTAATAATGCGCAGGCAAAAATTTCGGGATAATGACATTTCNGCCAAGCCGAGACATAGACCAGCAAGGCGAAAGAAGCGGCATGGCTTTCGGGGAAACCATATTCGCCAAANCCCTCAATTTGTTTGAAGCAACGCTCGGCNAAATCGGTTTTGTAACCGTTTTTCTGCATGCCGGAAACGAATCTGTCCCGGAGTAATGAGATCGTTCCCATTTTGCGAAAAGTCGCCATCGCTCGGCGCAATTGATCGGCTTCGCCGGGGCTGAAACCTGCACCAACAATGGCGATGCGCATGGCCTGTTCCTGAAACAATGGCACGCCAAGCGTCTTACCTAAAACCTCTTCCAGCGCTTTGGAGGGGTATTCAACTTTTTCTATTCCGTCACGACGGCGAAGATANGGNTGCACCATATCGCCCTGAATGGGACCNGGNCGCACAATCGCTACCTCGATCACCAGGTCGTAAAAATTCTTCGGCTTCATGCGCGGCAGGAAGGACATTTGTGCCCGGCTTTCGACCTGAAAGACGCCGAGGCTATCGGCTCTCCCAAGCATCTCATAAACTTGGCTNTCGTCCTCNGGCAGAGANGCCAGATTATGAGAAATACCGTAATGGGTTTTNAAAAGTTCGAACGCCTTGCGAATGCATGAGAGCATGCCGAGNCCCAGCACATCGACCTTCAAAATGCCTAGCGTGTCGATATCGTCTTTATCCCATTCAATGACTGTGCGGTTTTCCATCGCGGCATTTTCAATCGGCACAATGTCATCAAGGCGGGATTTGGTGATGATGAAGCCACCCACATGCTGTGAGAGATGGCGGGGATAGCCCATGATTGCCCGGGTAAGTCTTCCGCAAAGTTCCAGCCGATTATCGTCTGGATCAAGACCTGCTGCTATTTTCTGCTCACGGCTGGTTGCCTTATCGGATTCTGACCAACCCCAAATCAGTTCGGTCATCGAAGATAATGTATCTTGTGATAGTCCCAGCGCCTTGCCCACCTCGCGGATGGCCGAGCGCGAACGATAACAAATTACAGTTGCAGATAATCCGGCGCGGTGGCGGCCGTATTTTTTGTAGATATACTGGATCACCTCTTCGCGGCGCTCATGTTCGAAATCGACGTCGATATCCGGCGGCTCATTGCGCTCGGTGGAGATGAAACGCTCGAACACCATATCGATGCGCTCCGGCGAAATGGAGGTGATGCCTAAGATAAAACAAATCACGGAATTGGCAGCAGAACCGCGCCCCTGACACAAGATCCCCACGCTTCTTGCAAACTTGACAATGTCATAAATTGTCAAGAAATACGGGGCGTATTTCAGCTCTTTGATAATGGCAAGTTCGCGCTCAATGGCCTTTAGTACTTTTTCTGAAACNCCATTTGGAAACAGNTGGGANGGGTAGCGAACNGGGATTTGTTGNNNAANCAGTTTCTCNANNTCNACTTGCGGTTCNTGCCCGTTGGAGACCTCATCGGGGTATTCATATTTCAATTCNCTGAGGGANAAATTTATCCGGTTGTTGATTTTTTGACTGTTCTCAACNGCCTCTTCAAAGCCTTTGAAAAGACTTAGCATTTCGTCGGTGTTTTTGAGGTGGCGCTCTGCATTTTTCTGCAGGCGTTTTCCNGCCTGTTCAATGGTGCAGTGTTCGCGAATGCAGGTCAGAATATCCGCCACTTCACGATTTTGCGGTATGTGCATCATGGCATGATTGGTGGCAACCAAAGGCACATTGCGCGCCTCTGCCACCTTATGAAGGCGAGCTAGGCGCACTTCATCATGGCCCTGACAGAGGTTTTCTGCGGCCATGAATAAATTATCACCCAGCGCATCNGCCCAATAGCGCAATTGTGCTTTGAAAATANNNTCGATTTTTTCAGGCGCTATCAAAATGAAAATGATGCCCTTNCTCCATTCGAGCACATCTTCTTGATGAATCAGGCANTCGCCTTTTTCCACTCTCTGCCGCCCGAGNCTGATGAGNCGGCACAGGCGACCATAGGCATTTCTATCCGTCGGCAAGGCTATCAATGTTTGGCCATCGGCAAGCAATAATTCCGCGCCAATGATGATGCGCTGGCCAATTTTTTCGGCTTCCGCATAAGCCCGCACCACGCCTGCCAGCGAATTGCGGTCGGTGATGGCAACCGCTTCCAACCCCAGCTCTTTTGCACGGCGCACGTAATCCTCCGGGTGGGAAGCGCCTTCCAGAAAAGTGAAATTTGTTGTGGTATGAAGTTCGCTAAATCGGAGCAAGTTTTAGCTCCCCAACCCGTGCACGAACCATTGAGTTTTTTGCCCGTCGCTCACCCGGTAAAGCCATAGCAATGCACCGAAATCGGTTTTTACCCACCAGTAATCCCGGGTGCCACTGCGCCAATCGGGATCATCGCGCCACCAATCCGGTTCGATGCGTTCCGGCCCGGTTAGGGAAGTCAAATGACATTCCTCATCATGCCAAAAAACCGTTTCCGGCATATCGGTTCCGATGTCATCGCCTAGCAAAACCGAAACCGGTTTTTTCAACAAGCGTAAAGGTCGCTTGGTGAGCGGTATCATCCAGCCTTGGGGCTGGGAGGGATAAAGGGCAAATTCGCGACTGAATGCACGTTCTGGAATATGGCTGTCGGCAGGGGTAAAACACTGGACATATTGATGACCAAACATATTTGAAAGCCGGTTGATCAGCCCGTCCAGTCTTTCGCTATGACTTTGTTCTGCCCCCTCATCCAGCCCCATTTGACGCGCCGATATTGGCGCTGTCTGCTCGGCTTTCAAGATCATACGATCAATGCCGAAGCCCACATCAAGCGCTTCGAAATGATGGGAGAACAAACGTTTTAGCATGGGTAGATCTATGCTTGGACGTACGAGCTGGATTGAGAAATCAATTGTGTCGTGATCGACCCTTTCCAATTGCAAATGGGCTTTGCGAAACCCCTGCTGCATGGGAGCCAAACGCTGGCATAATCTTTCCAGCAAGCCTTCAAGCGCCATTTCAACACCGGCACTGGTTGCCAAGGGATCGGGAAATTGCTGTTCTTCGACCAAGCGTTCCTTATGGCGGGCAAACCTTGTTACCTCTGCTTCCTCGCCAAAAAACTGGTCGATGCGTTTCATGCCTTCAAGGCCGATTCTATTGGCCAACGTTGCGCGCGGTAAAGCGCGTAGCGCACCGATTGTTTTCAAACCCAGNCTTCGGCAAAACGCCGTNGATGTGTGGGCCAGTTGCAAGGCTTCTACCGGTAGATTTTCCGCAGTATCGCGCAGGGTATCGGCGGTAATGTTGCTCCGGTTTTTTCCGTAATGGGCAAAACCCCATGCGGCGGCTTTGCTATCGGCAAGACCAAGGCGGACGGTGAAACCAAAGGCTTGTAGCTGGTTTTGTATTTTCTCTAAAAGAGCCCCCTCGCCGCCGAATAAATGACTGGCACCGGCGATATCGAGATAAAGATTTTTCCCATCTCCCCGAGCAACTTTCGGCGTGAAGCGGCTGGCCCAGCGTAATAGGCCGCGCAAGCATTTTGCGTCCATCATCGGGTCGGCATCATAATAAAGCATGTCGGGGGCCGCGGCTCGCACATCGGTCAGGTTCATGCCCGGCGCAAATCCCNTATTGCCCGCGCTCCTGCTCAGTGCNGAAACAAACATCCGGTTTGCGTCATGCATGATGAGCGCAAAGGGCCTGTCCGACAAATTGGGGTTGCGACGGATTACCCGTTCGCTCTCCAGAAACGGTAGCCAGATGCAAATGATGCGTTGCATGATCAATCTCCACGATCCAGTGGCACGGNGACCCGCGCCGATTTTTTACCAGATGAAGCCCAAGCCGCGTCCTCTCCTGCGACCAGTTNAAAACCTCCACATGCCAGCGCGTGACGGTTGAACCGAGCAGCCCCTCGTGGGCCATATGTCTATATCNGGCGTAACCGGCATTGATAATCAAGCCCAAACTATTGGTGTTTTGCACGGCGATTTGAAGTTTTCGCGCCTGTATCTGATTGAGCGGTTTTTGCATCTCAAGCAGAACACAACCGGCAGCGTTAGACGCCANCACCTCATAGGCAGCGCTCAATAAATCCTGCNTATTTTTCAAACGCAGCATGATAAATTGCTCAGCCTTGCTGCCATATTGCGCCAAGGCAGGTGGATAATATTCCTCATTGAGACGCTCATTGGCCAGCCAGAATGTNTTGCCTTGNTTGCGCTGAACNATCAGTTGNGCAAAGAGTGCNGCCGCTGGTCCGCTAAATTCATGCATNGCNCCAATATCCANACCACCCTGCAATGCNTCATCAATCACGGACAAGCCAAGCGGCAACATACGCCGCTCATTGCGCCCCATTTCCAATGCAATAATTTGCTCTCTTAATATATTGAGTGACATGCCAGATTCCATTTGTTCTCTTTTTGTTCTTATATGGTTTGATAAAAAGAGTCAAAACGTAAGCTCACGAGTTTACGTTTTTTCATGGCTTGTTCTCACGGCGTGGTAGACACAGAGGGAATCTCGCAAGAGAGATGTCGGGAAGATTGATGTGATCTATTGTAAGCTGGGAAAGATACCGCCTACGGTTTTTCGCCTCGCGCCAAACGGGCGTTGATATCTTCGATGACCGGCGGCAAATCAACCAGACTATCGATGACATAATGGGCGCCGGTTTTAAGCAGAATGTCTCTTGTATGCGCCATGCGGCGGGCAAGTTCTTCCTCGCTCAAACTGTCGGCCTCTTCCTGCGTGTTGATGTTCATATAGTTTGAATAACGCACTACGCCGACACCCCAGCAGCCCGCGTTCAATGCTTCACCAACGCCGGATGCGGTATCGTCGATTTTCACAACGGACTGGATTTGGTCAATGCCCATCAGATCGAGGTTTTTATAGACCATGTGTGGGCTTGGGCGTGCGCCATTGACTACCTCGTCACCAGCGACAGTGGCATCAAGTGTCAGGCCCTGCTTGGTGCAGTCTTCGACCAGAATATCAACCATTGAGCGAATAAAGCCGGTGGAAGCGCCGATCTTGATGCCCTGTTTTTGCAGGTCGAGGCACACGTCTTTTACGCCGGGAAGAAGCGTTGTGTATTGGCGCAGGCAATCGAGTTGCGCCGGTACGAAATCGGCAAACATCGCGTCCACATCGGATTGCTCAGGATATTGGCCTTTGATCGATTTCCAGCGCTCGGCGATGGTTGGGTCTTTGGTCAGTTCTTTGATGTGCAAATCTTTGCGCAGGCCCATGGGGCCACGGGCTTCGAGCATTG
>JAESSK010000136.1 GCA_016764155.1 Rhizobiaceae bacterium | reverse complement strand
AATTTGTAAGAACTTCATGCCGCGACGCATGCTTGCTGCGGCAAATCCGGCAAGGTCTCCAACCACGCCGCCGCCAAGAGCAATCAATACGTCGGTGCGCTCAAGGCGCTGGGCCAGCAATTGATCGACCACATGGGCATAGACCTCTATGCATTTGGAAGCTTCGCCGGGAGCCATTTCAATGGTGGTATTGGTGATTTTTGCAGCGTCTAGTTGGGCGCGCAAATTTGCTCCGTAGATTTCATTGACGTTGGTATCGGTGACAATAGCGCAACGGGCACCGGGGGCAATTTCCTTTAACATCTCGGCAATTTGGTCAATCAGATTTGCGCCGATACGGATATCATAAGAGCGTGGGCCAAGATCGACCCGGATATTATTATTGAGTGAGGTGGTCATTTATGAATTTCCGGCAGTTGCGAGGCCGTCGCAGAAGAAATCATGCAAACGGGCAATAACAGCATCTCTGGTTTTCAGTCTGGAGGCATCAAGCGATTCAATTTTTAGATCGGCTAATTGGTAAATTGGATTTCGGGCATTGGAAAGATCTGTCAAAATTTGTCTGGCGTCGCCGTTTTCCAACAAAGGGCGCTTGCCTGGTTTGCGCATGACGCGAGAATGGAGTAAATCCACATCGGCCGTCAGCCAGATGGATGTGGCGCGCTTGCCGATGATTTCTCTTGTGGCTTCCGATAAAAACGCGCCGCCGCCCAGTGCAAGGACCAATGGGCCTGCGCCAAGCACCCGCTCGATGACCTTTTGTTCGCCACGGCGGAATTCGTCTTCACCGAGCTTTTCAAAGATTTCAGCGACGCTCATATCTGCTGCTTTTTCGATTTCCAAATCAGAATCATGAAAATCAAGTTCGAGTGCTGTTGCGACCATTCGGCCGATTGCCGATTTGCCACTGCCCATCATGCCGACGAATACGAGGCATTTATTGCCAAGCTTTTCGATGATTTCGATCCTCATTTGTCGGCTGGAAACAGTCATTTAGTGTGTGTCTACTCCGGGTCGGGGTTCATGATACCTAGTTTGTTGTTGAAACAAATCAGCGTTCAGTCTTGCCATTTGGTTGCATGTTTCTCATAAAGGGTAAAGTTTACGGGGACAATTTAAAAACGGGACTGCAGTATAAATTATGCCGAGCCTTATTCGTTTTGTTGTTTTTATCGGAATTCTGGCGGGAATTGGATATGGCAGCATGATCGCGCTTACTATTTTTGTTGAGCCGACACCGCGGGAAATGACCGTGAAAATTCCTGCCAAGCGGCTTAATCTCCGCTGATCGGGCGGTGGTGAAACGTGCAAAATTTTAAACAGCAGCATTTGGTTGAATCATTTCTCGAGATGATGAGCGCTGAGCGTGGCGCTGCGGAAAACACACTTCAATCCTATGAGCGTGACCTCATACGTTACGGCGATCACCTTCATTATATAGATTCAGATTTTTTGACTTCAACCAGCCAGAATGCGCGGTCCTTTATGCTTGTGTTGAGCGATAAAGGGCTGGCTGCCAGTTCGCAGGCACGCCATCTTTCGACCGTGCGGCAGTTTCATAAGTTTTTGTTTGCCGAAGGGCTGCGCAGCGACGATCCATCGGCGGTGGTTGAAAGCCCGAAACAGGTGCGGCCCTTGCCTAAGGTCTTAAGCATTGAAGAGGTTGATGTGCTGATTGATGCGGCGGAGGATGCTAGCCGCAATGAGACAGGATCGCGATCAAAGGTTTTGCGGAGCCTGCGTTTGTACGCGTTGATCGAAGCGCTTTATGCGACCGGATTGCGGGTATCCGAGTTGGTAAGCCTGCCGGTGATGGCGGCCAGGACCAGTGCAGATTTCATCAATGTTACCGGCAAGGGTAATAAGGAACGTCTTGTGCCATTATCGCGTAAATCACGCGAGGCGATGGCGCTTTATCTTCAATATCGCGAGGACGAAGCCAAATGGAAAGATAATAAATGGCTGTTTCCCGCCAGTTCAAAGACCGGATTTTTTACACGACAGGCTTTTGCGCGGGATTTGAAGGCTTTGGCGATTTCTGCGGGGATTGATCCGGCAAAAGTCTCGCCCCATGTTATTCGCCACGCTTTTGCCAGCCATTTGCTGCAAAACGGGGCTGACCTTCGTGCAGTGCAGCAATTGTTGGGTCATTCNGATATTTCAACCACCCAAATCTANACCCATGTGCTTGATGAGCGGTTGCNCCAATTGGTGGAAGAACATCATCCTCTTGCACAGTTGTGAGGCTGTGGTAGAAAATCTTGCATTAACNGCNTATTGTCATTAGGTAATAATGATGCCTGTTTCAGCCTGATATTTATCAGTGCGGCCAACCAATTTTGTATGAGTAGAACTTCGTCACATGATGCAAAGCTATCTTGAATTTGAAAAACCTGTTGCCGACCTTCAGGGTAAAATCCGTGAACTTAAAAGCATGTCAGATGGTGATGACAGCGTTGATTTGAGCGGTGAAATCGAAAAGCTGGAAAACAGATCCAAGGATTTGCTGGTCGATCTGTATACCAAACTCACCCCCTGGCATAAAACCCAGATTGCACGCCATCCCAATCGGCCGCACTTTGTTGACTATGTCAAAGGGCTGATTACCGAATTTACACCGCTTGCGGGCGACCGCTATTACGGCGAAGATGAGGCTATTCAGGCCGGTTTTGGCCGGTTTGAAGGTAAGCCTGTTGCTATTATCGGGCAGGAAAAAGGCCATAATACCGAAAGCCGCCTGAAACATAATTTTGGCATGGCTCGGCCTGAAGGTTATCGCAAGGCCGCGCGTATTATGAATTTGGCCGAACAATATAACATGCCGGTTCTTACGCTGGTTGATACGGCAGGTGCATATCCAGGTATCGGCGCTGAGGCGCGAGGGCAGGCAGAAGCAATTGCCCGTTCGGTAGAACTATCCCTCAATCTCAAAGTACCGGTGATTTCGGTGGTGATTGGTGAAGGCGGATCAGGCGGCGCGATTGCTATTGCAACGGCGAACCGAGTTTATATGCTCCAACATTCGATCTACAGCGTGATTTCGCCGGAAGCGGGTGCGTCTATCCTTTGGCGTGATGCGTCACGGGCAAAAGACGTGGCTATTGCGATGAAGATCACCGCTCAGGATTTGCTGGGATTTGGTATTATTGACGGCATTATCGAAGAGCCAGTGGGTGGTGCACACCGTGGNCACGAGGCGATTATTGCTGCGACTGGCAAGNAAATTGCCAGCGGNCTGGAAGAACTTTCCGGGCTGAATGGCNNNGAGCTNCAAAAGCAGCGTCGCGAGAAGTTTCTTGCTATCGGTAGAAACCTTATTTGATTTAAANATTTGAATTAGTTGAGGCTGCTGGGTTTGAAGATGCTTCCAAAGTTTGAAATCAATGATCGATTGAAGATGTTTTTGCTCCTCAATGCGATCCCTCTTTGTTTTTCTACCAATATTGTGGGTGGGCGTGCATTGAGGGAGGTTGTTGAACCTTCGACACTGGCATTTTATCGCTGGTTTATCGCGTCGGTCATTCTGGTAACAATCAGCGGTCGTTTGCTCTGGCAATATCGGGCAAAGCTGGTTCGAGTGCTTGATTTGCTNTTTTTGCTNGGTTTTTTGGGCATGTTGATATGCGGTGCGGTGTTTTATGCAGGATTGCAGCAAACCACNGCCGCGAATGGCGCCCTGATCTATATGGCTTCGCCNGCNATNATCATNATGCTTGAGGTAANNTTNCGTGGGCTNCGGCTGCATATTATCCAGATCGTAGGGATCATTGCNGCGATGGTNGGNGTTGCGATGATTTTGTTGATTGGNGGNNANTATGATTTTGCCAACTTTGAATGGCGCATGGGTGATCTATTATGTATTGCGGGGAGCGTGAGCTGGGCGCTCTATTCNTTCACCCTCAAAACCGANCGNNTNTCTGAATTCCCNACCTTGGTNNTGTTTNCAGCCATTGCNGTNGCNGGGACGATANNCCTGNTTCCATTCTATTTNTGGGANANCGGNCCTGCAATGACGCCTGGGTTTTCNACCCAAACNTGGCTTGGCATTGGTATTGTATCNNTGCTGGCCTCGGTTCTNGCTTACGGCCTTTATCAAAAAGGCGTGGCTCTGGTGGGGCCNAGTANNACCAGCATGTATCTCTATTTAATGCCGGTATACGCGACGATTTTAGCTTATCTGTTTTTGGATGAATCCATATCCTATATTCANTTTGTGGGCTTTGTGATGATTGCCTGTGGCCTCTATATCGCCACACAAAAACCTAAAAGCGCCGTAAAATTGAAAAATGCCTAGGTCTTGACCCTAATCCTGATCAAGGGGGTTTCAACTCTTGGTGAAGTGGGCGGTAACGCCTTGTCAATTCAATTGATTTATCTATACCAAGGCTAACAGTGTTTGATGGGATATTTGCTTANAGCATGGTTCAACATATTTCAAAACTGATTTGTAAGTTTGCGGTGATTGCCGCCCTTTTGGTGCTTAGCGCNTGTCAGGGTGGTATTGACGGTATTTTCCCCAAGGCGGAAAAGCCTATTCCCTCGAAACTTTTGCGCAAAATCAAAGAGAAGGGCATGAACCTTACCTCGCCGATTGTGTTGCGGATTTTTAAGACCGAAAACAAACTGGAAGTGTGGAAGGCCAAGAAAAACGGACGCTATGCCTTCCTGAAAGATTATGAAATTTGCCAGTGGTCGGGGAAATTAGGACCGAAATTCAAAGAAGGTGATCGTCAGGCACCTGAAGGTTTTTATGACGTTTCTCCGGGGCANATGAACCCNAATTCCAGCTATCATCTATCGTTTAATATGGGCTANCCCAACCGNTATGACCGCTCGCACGGGCGNACCGGCAANCATTTGATGGTGCATGGGGCTTGTTCATCGGCCGGGTGCTATTCTATGACGGATGAATATGTCTCTGAGATTTATTCTCTGGCGCGNGAAGCCTTTAAGGGNGGTCAAAAGGCCATGCAAATTCAGGCCTTTCCGTTCAAAATGACACCGAAAAATCTGGCTGCACATGTGAACAGCCCGCATTTTGAATTCTGGAAAATGTTGAAGCGCGGCAGCGATTATTTTGAAGTGACCCAGCTCCCTCCAAAAGTGAATGTGTGCGAAAAACGTTATGTTTTCAACCAAGTAGCGAAAGACGGAAAGTTTCGATCTAACCGNGCATGCCCTGAGATGAGCGCGCCTATCACGATGGCTCTTGCNTATAATAAGAAGCAGACGAGCGATCAAAATGCGTTTGTGACCATGNTGTCGCAAAAGGCCAGTAGCCCGTTTGTTGAAGCNACTGTTCGAAGTGCAGCCAAAAAGCAGGTNCCTATCGAAAANGCTGTAAAATCACAGTTGCAACAGNAGCGGGTCGCTTTGGCGCTACGTCAGCAAGAAGAGTTGTTGGCGTCTCAGAGGGTAAGGGCTGAGAAAGCTGCTGGGGTGAAGGCTGCGCAAGTTAAAAGTGTTCCGGTAACAACCGATCCGACGGTCAACAATCTAAGGCCGATTGAGTCGTCTTCTCCTGTTGGGCGCATATTGATCCCGTCAAATGAGACTGAAGCGGTCACGCCTAGCATTCAGTTTGCCAAGCCGAAAAAGAAACGTTGGGGTCCATCGCTGTTTACGAAGAAACCCTAGTTNTTTTCATGGNTTATCGGTGTAACGAGGATCCATACGNCGGCCTCTCGGTAACTTGAATTAGCCTTCATTTCTGAAAGCTAANTCAAATCTGACCTAAGCCAGTTTTCCGTGGCAATGTTTGTACTTTTTNCCAGTGCCACATGGGCAGGATTCGTTNCGGCCCACTTTGCCCCATGTTTCAGGGTTTTTCGGGTCGCGCTGATCGGGATCAATGCTTGGTTCTTCGGTTCCCAGCGCCACAGAATGATATTCGTCCTCATCCTCACGTTCCAATTCTGGCGGATTCTGGACGATTTCCACTCGTAACATTTGCGCGGTTACCGTTTCGCGCAAGTTTGCGAGCATGGTCTGGAACAGATCAAAGCTTTCAGATTTATATTCCTGCAACGGATCNCGCTGGCCGTAGCCGCGGAAGCCAACCACNGAGCGTAAATGGTCAAGATTGACCANATGTTCGCGCCAGAGGTGNTCGAGGCTTTGCAGCAGAATTGATTTTTCAACGTAACGGGAAACTTCGTCGCCAAAGCGTTCGCTGCGATCTTTGGCTGCTTTATCGGCAGCTTCAGTCAGGCGCTCAAGAATGTCCTCGTCGGCAATACCTTCTTCTTCGGCCCATTCTTTTAACGGAAGTTCCAGATTGAGAAGTGTTTTGACGGCTGCATCCAGGCCTTCGATATCCCATTGTTCTGCATAAGCTTTNGCCGGGATGTGCTTCTGTACCAGCTCTTCGATGACTTCTTCGCGCATGTCGTCAATGACTTCGGAAAGGTCTTCACCCTCCATCAAATCGATGCGTTGTTCGAAGATCACCTTACGCTGATCGTTCATCACATCATCGAATTTCAGCAGGTTTTTACGAATGTCGAAATTGCGGGCCTCAACTTTTTTCTGGGCTTTTTCAAGCGCCTTGTTGATCCACGGATGGATGATCGCTTCATCTTCTTTCAGGCCGATTTTTTGCAGCATGGTATCCATGCGCTCGGAGCCGAAGATGCGCATCAAATCATCTTGAAGCGACAAGAAGAATTTGGAATGGCCCGGATCGCCCTGACGTCCTGAACGACCGCGCAACTGGTTATCGATGCGGCGNCTTTCATGGCGTTCTGTGCCGATGACGTAAAGACCGCCAGCAGCAATTGCTTTAACTTTAAGCTCTTCGACTTCTTTTTTGAGGTCTGCTTCGGCTTTTTCGCGCTTTTTGCCTTCCGGCATATCGGCGAGTTCTTCCTCGATGCGCATATCGAGATTACCGCCGAGCTGGATATCAGTACCACGACCGGCCATGTTGGTGGCAATTGTGATAGAGCCGGGTACACCTGCCTGCGAGATAATATTGGCTTCCTGCTCGTGGTAGCGGGCGTTCAGAACCTTGAATTCTTTTTCGCCAGATTTTTTGAGAAGATCGGCCAGAATTTCTGATTTATCAATGGAAGTGGTGCCAACCAGAACCGGTTGACCGCGTTCGCGACACTCGCGAACCAGACCAATGATAGCTTTATATTTTTCTTCAACCGTGCGGTAAACTTCATCGTCATCATCGATGCGTTTTACCGGCATGTTGGTTGGCACATCGATCACGTCGAGGCTGTAAATATCCATAAATTCTTCAGCCTCGGTCATGGCCGTACCGGTCATGCCTGCAAGCTTTGAATACATGCGGAAATAATTCTGGAAGGTGATNGAAGCCAGAGTTTGGTTTTCNGGCTGGATGGTCACGCCTTCCTTGGCTTCCAGCGCCTGATGCTGNCCTTCGGAGAAACGCCTGCCCGGCATCATGCGGCCGGTGAATTCGTCAATGATGACCACTTCATCGTCTTTGACGATGTAATCTCGGTCTTTCAGGAATAGTTTGTGTGCTTTGAGAGCGTTGTTGACGTGATGAACAATGGCAACGTTTTCAACGTCATACATTGTGTCACCCTTTAATAGATCGGCTTCACCCAAAGCTTTTTCGAGCTTTTCATTGCCGTCTTCGGTGAAACTGACGGATTTTTGCTTTTCATCCAGAGTGTAATCACCTTCATCGATATTCGGAATGAATTTATCGATGATGACATAAAGATCAGAGCGATCTTCCAGTGGGCCAGAAATAATCAGCGGTGTGCGTGCTTCATCAACCAGAATGGAATCCACCTCATCGACGATCGCATAATTGTGACCGCGCTGAACCATGGTTTCCAGATCAAACTTCATATTATCGCGCAGATAATCAAAGCCGAATTCATTGTTGGTGCCGTAAGTGATGTCGCAGGCATAGGCTGCTTTACGCTCTTCATCATCCGTGCCGTGAACGATGACGCCCGTGGTCATGCCGAGGAATGAATAGATTTTGCCCATCCATTCAGCATCGCGGCTGGCCAGATAATCATTGACGGTGATCAGGTGTACGCCTTTGCCCTCAAGGGCATTGAGGTAAACGGCGAGGGTGGCAACGAGGGTTTTACCCTCACCTGTGCGCATTTCCGCGATGGAGCCGCGATCGAGGATCATGCCGCCGACCAATTGCATGTCGAAATGGCGCATGCCTGTTGAACGCCTAGAAGCTTCGCGCACGGTGGCAAAAGCTGGAACCAAAAGGTTTTCCAGTTTCTCGCCAGCCTTCAACTGCTCACGGAATTTATCGGTCTGCTCTTTGAGCGCGTCATCGCTCAAGGCTTCCATTTCCGGTTCAAGCGCGTTTATCGCGTCTACATTGGGTTGCAATGTCTTGATTTGTCTGTCGTTTGCAGAGCCTAAAACCCTGCGTGCTATTCCACTAAAAATGCCCATAAGGCCTCTCAAATAATTCTACGCTGTCTTGCCTGAACGCTATCCCATAATTGTAATGGTTAGCTAAAGGAATATCTACTCCATTAAACTTAGACCAAAACCCTCTTCGTTCAGGCTAATATTCAATTTCTCGTTACCATATATATGCAATATGGGGGTAGGGAATTGTGTTCGAACTCTAGGACAGATAAGAGGGAGTAATAGCTATGTCAACGCTGGCAGGAAGATGAGTGTTTTTTGTGACGGCGTTTGAGCGTAAATAGCGAATGGTAAAGTGACATGCTGAAGGGTAATAATATGTTGAAATTGGTGAAAATTGGTCTGGTGCTGGGCGTGTCCGGTTTAGTGCTGTTAGGGCCGGTGACCCAAAAAATGGCTGTGGCTGCAGAAACGATTATTGCCAAAGTGGGCGATATTGAAATTACCGCGCGTGAACTTGCCTTTGCCGAGGCTGATCTTGCCAGGCAATATGCCAAAGTGCCCGAGGGGCAGCGCAAAGTTGCTATTCTGCGCTCTTTGATCGACATTAAAATACTGGCTGCGGTCGCCGAAGCAGATGGCTTGGCAGAGGATGAAAACTTTAAAGCCAGAATGCAGTTTTTGAGATCACGGGCGCTGCATAACGGGTTTTTCAAGAAAAATGTTCTCGAAAAAATTACCGATGC
>JAESSK010000135.1 GCA_016764155.1 Rhizobiaceae bacterium | reverse complement strand
GAAATTGCCACAGGCAGTTGGAACACGAAACCGAAGGCAAAGATCAAGGTCATGATCAGACCGAGATATTCGCTCACCCTTGGCAGTAATTCAATAGTCGCGCGAGTATTTTCGCCGCTGGTCTGCATAGACAAAAAGAAGCCCATGGCGAGCGGCATAACCACAAAGAACACCAGACATGCGCCCATCACGAACAAGACCGGGGTTGCGATCAGAAACGGTAGAAAGGCCGATTTTTCATTCTTGTAGAGGCCCGGCGCAACGAATTTGTAAATCTGTTGAGCGATCACCGGAAAAGCGATGAAGAACGCGCCAAACAGTGCAATTTTTAATTGTACGAAGAAATATTCCTGCGGGGCGGTGTAAATCAGCTTTAACTCAGCGCCTTCAGCCGCCGCCCGTTCATAAGGGATGACCAGAATGTCAAAAATCTGGTCAGCAAAGATGAAGCAAATTACGAAAAATATGGCGACAGCAATCAAAGCTCGCACCAGACGCTGGCGCAATTCAATCAGATGTTCAACCAGCGGAGCGCTGCTGTCTTCCAGGACTTCCTCACTCATGTGGTGGAGTCCTTGGCTTTAGCTGCAGGCTTCTTGGCCGCAGGTTTTCTAACAGAACTGCTTTTGGTTTGCTGGCCGACGCTATCTTTCACGGCAGCTACTTTCTTGCGTGGAGCAGCTTTCTTCGCGGCAGGCTTTGCTGCAGGTTTTGCGGCTGGCTTGGCTGCTACTTTGGCGGCCGGTTTCTTTGCTGCAGGCTTAGCTGCGGCCTTCTTAACGGCAGGCTTTTTAGCAGCAGATTTGGATTTCGCCGGAGCTTTCTTTGCAGCGCTCTTTTTCAAGATCGCTGGTTGGGTCACTGCATTTGCATCGGGAGTTTTGTCAATGGGGGCAATATCATCGATTTTATCAAAAACATTTTCACCAACGTTCTTTTTGAAATCTTCCATCGCCTTTTTGGCATCTGCGACCGGCGCAAATGTCTGGCTGCCCATGACATCGTCTTTGAGTTCGTCCAACTCGGACTCTTTCAAAGCATCATTAAACTGGCGTTGGAAATCGCCCGCCATATTGCGCACCTTGCGGATAGATTTACCCACAGAGCGCAGCATTTTAGGTAGGTCTTTAGGCCCTACAACAATGATCGCCACACAGGCGACCACCAGCATTTCTGTCCAACCGATATCAAACAAGGCTACATCCGCCGAATGAGGAAAATCACAAGCTGCCGCAACGGAGGCGGAAGCCGGTCAATTAAAAGAGCAATTCAGCTGGCGCTGGTTTTGTCCTTGGCTTCGACAACCACATCCGAAGCTTTAGCTTCGATTGAGTCAGCTGCATCTGCAACCACTTTGTCTTCTTCCTTCAGACCTTTTTTGAAGGAATTAATGCCCTTGGCGACGTCGCCCATCAGATCGGAGATTTTTCCACGACCGAAAAGCAAGACCACAACCACGGCTACGATCACAATTTGCCAAATACCAATTTGTCCCATCTTAATACTCCAATACCAATAATGTTAATGCGCAGCACAAATCCTCGCACGCTGCATTTGCCGCAACATAACCCGTATGGGCTGCGTATCGCAAGCATTCTTCTACTCATTAGATAGGTAATTAGGTTAATGGTTACCAGCGCTAAATTGCACTAAATCCCAACGATTTCCGAAGGGATCGCGAAAGACAACAACTTCGCCATANGGTTCTCTGCGCGGGTTTTCTTCAAAATGAACGCCCGATTGGCGCATTTTATCGTAGTCACGGGTNAAATTATCGGTNTTTAAAAACAGAAANACCCGNCCGCCTGNCTGGTTTCCAATACTGGCGGTTTGCGCGTCATTTACGGCTCNTGCGAGCAGAATTCGGGTTTCTTGACTACCNGGCGGTGCCACAACAACCCACCGTTTGCCATCGCCTTGCGGCGTGTCTTCGATCAGGTCAAAGCCCAGAGTATTTACGTAAAACTCAATCGCCTCATCATAGTCTGGCACCACCAGAGCTATGAGAGATAGATATTGTGCCATTTGGGTGGATTAGACAGAAAAGCTGGTACCGCAACCGCAACTGGCAACGGCATTAGGGTTGTTGATCTGAAAGGACTGCCCCATCAAATCATCGACAAAATCGATTTCGGAACCGCCCATATAGATCATCGACATGGAATCGATCAAAATCTTGCCGCCCTCACCTTCAATGAGCAAATCATCATCGTTTTGCTCATTTACCAGATCAAATTTGTAAGAAAAGCCCGAGCAGCCACCACCTTCAACNGTTACGCGCAGGGCGTTATTGTCNGCATCGCCCGTAACAATCTTTGCAACGCGNCCAAGAGCCGACTTGGTTGCGGTGACGGTGTTTGTCGATTTNACTTCGATATTCATAATCTTTATCCATGTGGGAATGGGTAGAATCTGGGCTTTCGCNAGTATGCACGAAAAACTGTTACTAATCTATCAGGTTTTCTCTCACCTATTAGATAGGNATGAATTCAAATTTGCCAAGAGTCTGATAATTNGACNGATGNCCCAAAAAAGCCTTTGCGTGCNCCGCTATCTCGGTTACCACGTTAATCAACCTAGTTTTTGTAAAATATTGGAGGAAAATCCATGAAATTATTGCGTTTTGGTGATGTGGGACAAGAAAAACCCGGCATTATGGATGATAATGGCACGATACGTGATCTATCAGCCCATGTTAAAGACTGGACCGGCGATAATCTTTCGGATGCGTCTTTGGCAAAAATCGCGGCGATTGATCTGAGNNGCCTGCCGGAAGTAGATGCTTCTACGCGTCTTGGCGCTTGCGTTGCCAATATCGGCAAATTCATGTGTATCGGCCTCAACTATTCNGACCATGCGGCAGAGACTGGCGCNGAAATTCCNAAACACCCGATTTTGTTCATGAAAGCCAATTCTGCGATTGTTGGTCCTAATGATGATGTAGAAATGCCTCGTGGCTCCACCAGTACTGACTGGGAAGTAGAGCTTGGCATCGTCATTGGCAAAGCNGCNAAATATGTAGATGAAGCNGACGTTGATCAATATATTGCAGGATATTGCGTGATCAATGATGTTTCTGAGCGTCATTTTCAGGCCAATCTGTCTGGCAATTGGACCAAGGGCAAATCTTGCGACACATTTGGCCCTACTGGCCCGTGGATGGTAACCCGCGANGAAGTTGGGGCTACCAATAATCTGGCCATGCATNTGGATGTGAACGGTAAGCGGATGCAGACCGGCAANACCTCCACGATGATTTTCAANGTGGCNCAGATTGTTTCCCATCTTTCCCAATTGATGACGCTTCATCCAGGCGATGTGATTTCAACNGGCACGCCTCCAGGCGTTGGTCTTGGTATCAAACCAACACCGATCTATCTGAAAGCCGGCGACGTGATGGAATTGAGTATTGAAGGCCTTGGCTCCCAGCGACAGGACGTTGTGCAAGGCTAACAAGCTTTAATTTTTTGCAAATGATTTCCCGGCGTATCTTGATTAATACGTCGGGATTTTTCTATTCCGACAGGATATCCACAATTTCCGGCACATACGCTTCGTTGTTAGATTTCGCTAACGCTTCTTTATAAGTAGCGATCAAACCTTCTGCGCCAGTTGTGGTTGCGCCCAAATCTTCGGCCATTTGGAGATAATAGCCAATATCCTTGCAGGCATTGGCGATGGAAAATTGCAGGCCGGTATTATCGCCTTCAACAATGAATGGCTTCATACGTTCCAACGCGACGCTGGCACCGCCGCCGGATGCGAGAATTTCGGTGAATACTTCCGGGTCCACATCGCCGCGCTTTGCCGATGCTGCGGCCTCCCCCAATACGGCAAGAAATCCGAGCGATACATAATTATGCAAAAGTTTCATTTTATGCCCGGCACCTGATGCACCAGCATATGAAATGTTTTCCGCGAATGCCTCCAACAAGGGGCGCACATATTCAAAGCCCTTTTTATCACCGCCGATGATGAGATTAAGCCTTCCTTCTGCGGCTTCCTTTGCGGTGCGCGTCATGGGGGCGTCAAGCATCGTGCCGCCTGCCTCTGCCACCTGTTTGGCCAGCGCAATTGTTGAACTGGGGATAGCCGTGGAACAATCTATTATCAAAGCGCCGGATTTGATGTTGGCCAAGATACCNCCCTCACCTGCCATAATAGCCTCGACCTGCGGTGTTCCGGTGACGCAAAGGATNATGACGTCGCTTGCTTTGGTCAGTTCNGNAATTGTTGAATAGCNATTGGCTCCAGCGCCGACTAAATCACCTGTTGGCTGGTTGCCGACATGATCAAGAAAGCCAATATCCCATCCCTGTTTTTGAACATTTATGGCTATGCCATGCCCCATCAAACCNACGCCAATTATACCGATTNTTTGATTTTTTGAAATTTCTGCACTCTGTTGGCCCATCATTAATTCTCCGAAGCATCAATATTTTGCTGATATTAGGCTGGACAATTTGCGCCAGTCTAGATAAAAGCGCGTTGAGTTTTCGGGTCTTGTGTCCGAGATTGTATTTTTGGACATGTTCGATCAATAATCTATGCAATTAGACGTGTGCGGTGTAGTATTGGTCGAAATCAAACAATGAGGCAGATAAATTGTCTGACACTTTTAATCAAGTCGCTGATATTATTGCAGAAACCAGTGAAATCCCGCGTGAAGAAATCACCCAGGAAAGCCATACTATTGATGATCTCGGCATTGACAGCCTAGATTTCCTAGATATCGTTTTTGCTATCGATAAGGATTTTGGAATCAAAATCCCTCTCGAAAGCTGGACTCAGGAAGTTAATGATGGGAAAGCTTCCACAGAAGAATATTTTGTGATGAAAAATCTGTGCGCAAAAATTGACGAGTTGGTTGCTGCCAAAAGCTAATTAGCTTTCAATTTTAAAGTGCATTTTGGCCCCGCAATTGTGGGGCCTTTGTTTTTTGAATACCTTTTTTTTTAAAACCATAGTGCAGAAATGAATTGCCATGCAGCTTGAATATTTTCAAATGCTCGACAAAATTTCGAATGTCGATCTTGACGCAAAAGTCCTTGAGGCATCGTGTACCGTGCCAAAAACCAGCCCGGTTTTTGAAGGGCATTTTCCAGGCCATCCTCTGGTTCCCGGCGTCTTGATGATTGAAACCATGGCGCAGGCCTCCGGTATTTTGATTATGCACACCATCGATTTTGCAAAAATTCCACTGCTTGCAATGGTCAAGGATGCNAAATTGCGTGATTTTGTCGGGCCTGAAACCAAGCTTGATATCAAGGCGACATTGCACCATGAGGGCTCCGGCTATGCGGTTGCCAAAGCAGAGATCAGATCTGAAGGAAAACGCATTGCCAATGCGCAACTGACCTTCACTATCATGCCCTTTCCGAGCGATGATTTGCGTGAAAATATCATGCAACAGGTTGCAGAAATGAAAGCAGCCGCCATCTGATTTGTGGGTGTTGGCCTTTTGCATCATATTTTTGCTGTTATAGGCTATTAAATCCGCTAGGAATGGCAAGACTGTCAGACTCCCAATGACAGAATCGTTCAAACAGATTTAAACGGAACATATTTATGACAACCAAGGCACAGCGTGAGGTATGGATTACCGGGATTGGCTTTGTTTCCTGCCATGGAGAAGGTGCAGAATTCACCTGGCAGAAACTGAGCGGAGATAAAGCGCCGGAGCCGGTTGTCGAATGTGAAAAACTTCACCCTTACTGCATCCATCCAATCCCTGAGCTGGATTGGTCGACGCAAATNTCAAAGCGNGGCGATGTTCGCCAGATGGAAAACTGGCANCGTCTTGGNACCTATACCGCAGGGCTTGCTTTGGATGATGCAGGCATCAAGGGTAACGCTGAACTTTGTTCAACCATGGATTTGGTGGTGGCTGCCGGTGGTGGCGAGCGCGACATCGAAGTCGATAACACNATCATGAGCGAAGCCATTGGGCATAATGACCGGGAACAACTGGTTTTGGAGCGTCTGCCTAATGATCTGCGCCCNACNCTTTTTCTGGCTCAGCTCTCCAATCTTCTGGCTGGCAATATNTCAATCGTTCACAAGGTGACCGGTTCATCGCGCACTTATATGGGCGAAGAATCTTCCGGTGTGACAGCGATNGAAAATGCTCTTGCACGCATTCAGTCGGGCCAAAGCACCCATTTATTGGTGGGCGGTTCATATCACGCAGATCGGCCGGATGCGATTGTTCCCCATGAACTTGGGCATTCCATCTTTAGCGGCATGAAAAAAGGCGAAGGCGGGTTTGCTGGCATTAATGAACGTCAATCGGGNGATGGCGGCATGGCGCTTGGCAGTGTTGGTGCGTTTCTTGTTTTAGAAGATGCAGAACACGCCCGTGCTCGCGGAGCNGTGCCTTACGCAAAACTTAGCGGTGTCTCATCTGATCTGGGCACGAGAAAAGATGATGAAGCGACCAAAACCCGTTTGCTTGATATTATTGCGGACCTTGGAGCNAAAGAGGCAGGAACAGAAGCTGTTCTTTCCGGTGCATCAGGGGTTTCTGGCATTACAAATCTTGAATTTGACGTNTTAAAAGAAGCACTGGGCGAGGACGTTGCCATACGCGCCCACGGCACCCAGATTGGTCAGCCGCTGGAAGCTAATTTTCCGGCAGGCGTGGCTCTTGCCGCTCTTGCTCTTAAAAATGACGGGTTTTANCCCCCATTTGAAGACGCTGAGAAGCCGGTGAGTTCGTCTCCATCATCTATTCTTGTAACCACCATCAGTCACGGCCCCGGCGAAGGCATGGCTCTGTTGGAAAAAACATAAGGAGAAGTTCAATGGCTAGTTCTTATACTGATCATAAAGGAAGACCCGTAATCGTTGTCACTGGTTACGGCGTTGTCACTTCTCTTGGGCGGGGCGTGAAAGACAATTGGGCGGCCCTTACCGAAGGCAAATCCGGCATNACCAAGGTTGATCGGTTTTCTACCGAGGGTTTGCGCACGGTTATTGCGGGCACTGTGAATTTNATGGAGCCAGAGGAAATTTCAGCCCCGGGTATTTCATACGCNATGGCAGCAGCGACCGCGGAAGAGGCACTGGCAGCGGCAGGTTATGATCAGGGTAATTTCCCCGGTCCGCTTTATTTTGCAGCTCCTCCGGTTGAACTTGAATGGCAACACCGTTTTGCAATTCTGGATGACTATAAAGGCGATCAAACGGGATATGATGCGCTACTCTCNAGNGCGCGTGCTAAAAAATATCAAAAAACCCATGANCTGGTNCAGCTTGGTACGATNGCGTTCCGGCTGGCTGAAAAATTTGGCACCAAAGGGTTGCCGATTTCACTTTCTACCGCATGCNCATCCGGTGCCACCGCAATTCAGCAAGGTATTGAAGCTCTGCGTCGCGGAGATACAGGGGCAGCCCTTTGTGTGGCTTCTGATGGTTCGGTGACTGCCGAGGGCCTTATTAGGTTCTCGCTTCTTTCTGCGCTCACAACAGCCAATGATGATCCGTCAAAAGCCTCCAAACCTTTCTCCAAAGACCGGGATGGTTTTGTTATGGCTGAAGGGTCAGCAACACTGGTTCTCGAAACGTTGGAACATGCAACCGCACGCGGTGCCAATGTCCTTGGTGTTGTTCGCGGCGTCGGTGAAAAGGCTGATAGTTTCCACCGCACCCGCACAAGCCCAGATGGCTTGCCGGTTATTGGTGCGGTGAAGGCTGCTCTTGAAGATTCCGGGATCGATGCTAATTCGGTTGACTATATCAACGCGCACGGCACCTCGACGCCGGAAAACGACCGCATGGAGTATAACAACCTCAAAGCTGTGTTCGGCGACAAGATACATTCCATTCCGATCTCATCCAACAAATCAATGATCGGCCACACGCTGACAGCAGCTGGAGCAGTAGAAGCAGTGCTTTCACTGTTGACCATGAGCGAAGGCGTGATTCTGCCGACAATCAATTACGATACCCCGGACCCGGATATTCCACTCGATGTGGTTCCTAATGTTAAGCGGAATGCAGATGTTGCAACGGTCTTATCGAATTCATTTGGATTTGGTGGTCAAAATGCATGTCTGGTATTTGGCCGTGACGTGGCGTAAAAGCCTAATAACACTCAATCAAGCAGGAAAAATAAATTGCGCGCGCTTCAGCTAATTTCCGACCGCGAGGTCATTGTGAACGATATTGCCCCTCCTCCCCCTCCGGGACAAGGCGAGGTACAATTGAAAATCCGTGTGGTTGCTCTCAACCACATCGATGTTTGGGGCTGGCGCGGCATGGCATTTGCCAAGCGCAGCCTGCCAATGACAGTGGGAGCTGAAGCTTCCGGTGAAGTGGTTGCCATTGGTGCTGGCGTTAGCGGCCTGCAAATTGGCGACCTTGTCGCGATTTATGGTGCGCCGACTTGTGGCGTTTGCCGCCCCTGCCGCGATGGCCGGGATAATCATTGCGAACATCCAGGCGGTGTTCACGGCTTTCACCTCAATGGCTATGCTTGCGATTTGGCCAACATGCCTGCAAGAAATTTGATCAAAGCACCGGTTGGATTGAGCGATGTGGCAACAGCCCTTGCTCCGGTTACCTTTGGAACGGTGGAACACATGTTGTTCGACAATGCCAAATTGCTCGCTGGCGAAACCGTATTGGTACACGCTGGCGGTTCCGGCATTGGTTCCGCTGCGATCCAGCTTGCCAAGAAAATTGGTGCGAACGTGATCACAACAGTTGGATCAGATGAAAAAATTGAAAAATGTTTTGAACTTGGTGCAGACCACGTAATCAATTACCGCGAAGACCGCTTTGAAGGCCGTGTCCGCAAGATTACCAAAAAAGAAGGCGTCGATGTGGTGTTTGAACATGTGGGTAAAGACACATGGGCTGGCAGCATGCTTTGCCTCAAACGCGGTGGCAGGCTCGTTACATGCGGCTCAACCAGCGGTGTTTCTGCTGAAACCAATTTGATGATGTTGTTCCAGCGGCAATTGCATTTGTTGGGCTCTTTCGGTTGCAACATGCGCAATATTGCCGATGCCATGGAAAAGCTTGCCAAAGGCACGGTTAAGCCGGTGATCGATAGCGAGATTGAATTTGGCGACATTGCCCCTGCCCTTGAACGCATGCAGGCGCGCAAGGTATTTGGCAAAATCATTATGCGGGTGAATTCCTGATCCTAAATTTTTGATGGGCGCGACCATGTCAGCTGATCTTTTAATACGAAAAACCTATGTATTCCTGCGCGATGCCCGCGACTGGATCATTGCGACCTGGTTCTTTTCATTTATCGGTTTTCTAAAACTGTTTTCGACAGATTTTGCGATCAATATAACCGAGCGGTTCGCGCGGTTTTTGGGCATGCTTTATCCGCGAACCAAGCTGGCACGAACCAATTTGAAGCTGGCATTCCCTGAAAAGTCAGACGCAGAAATCGAAACCATATTGTGCAATATGTGGGGCAATCTTGGACGCACTGCGGCTGAATATATCTATCTCGACAAGATGTTTGATATTGATGTTGAAAATCCCGCTAACGGGCGAGTTGAGATTGCCGGTGGGGAGAATTTCGAAAAATTACGCGACACCAAAGGTGCCGCGATTTGTTTCACTGCCCATACGGGAAATTGGGAAATTCTGCCCGTGGGGGCATCAGCTGCTGGCGTGAATATCACGGCTTTGTTTCGCCCACCCAACAATAAATATATTGCCCAACACGTGCTCGCAGCGCGCACTACCAATATGGGGCACACCGTCCCCTCAAAGGCTGGCGCTTCATGGGCTCTTGCCAATGTGCTGGAAGAAGGCGGCAAGGTCGGCCTGCTGGTTGACCAGTTTTTCCATC
>JAESSK010000134.1 GCA_016764155.1 Rhizobiaceae bacterium | reverse complement strand
GCTGACGGCCTTTTTCCAGCATTTCCAAATTTGCACAGAACAATACATTTCCATCGAGATCGGAAACCGGAATATTTTTTACAGCGAGTCCCATGTCAAGATTTTGACCCTTAACAAGTCTGCCAATTTCTCCGAGACTAAATTCAGATTTAGCCAAAACCATGCGCAAATTGATGGTGGTATTATCTATGGCGCTGTTGAGACTTTTTACCCAGTCTAAATCCAGCACTTCCTTTTCTACAACCTCTTCGGAAACCGGAGCTTCACGCATAGGTTCAAGCATGACAATCGGCAGAAACATCAAAACAGTTTCGCTGAATTTTCCCGACTGCACAGCCAGCTTGATGGTAATCAGATCATTTTCTTCAACCCACGCGGCAACCTCTTCAACATTACCGCTTTCGCCAGAGACCAGTTCATTCAGCTCACAATAATCTGAAATCCCTGCGAATAATCCATCAGCAATGCTTTGACAGAATACATAAAACACCGCGTTCTCTGCTTCGCTGATTTGCATATTCTCAAAATTAGCGGTTTCGTCACTCTCGCCGCCAAGTGCAAATTCAAGCAGGAAAAAGAACAGGCTGGACGGCACTGTGATGGCGCAAACCGGATTTTTCTGGATGTCATATATTTGCACAAGCAGAACGTTCGTATCGCTATTTTCTTCACCTTCCGGCAGCGCAAAATCTTCAACAGAAAACACTTTAAGATCGTCAAGCTTGGTCTTCACCGTCGTATTTGAAAATCGCGTCAGTGCCTCGCCGACCTTTACCTCAATGCTCTCAAGAGCATTATTCAGGCTGGCATAGCTGTCAAATGTAAACGCCCCNTGCTCCCGAAGCGCTTCGATCANGTCATGNTCATTNCCNGAACTTTTATCAGGGGCATCTTTAGCTGCCGGGTTTTGGGGAGGGGGGACTGTATTCATTATTCAGCCGCCACCGGAGAATTCATGGTCTGCTCTTCAACTTGCTCAATCGTCGGACGGTCTTTGCGTGATACAGTCTTACGGCCATATTCAACCGCCAGATGAGGCGTTGCCCCGTTCATATGCGCAATCAAAATCTGCTTAACCACATGATAGGGAGCCATCTGTTTTTCCCGCACAATTTTCACCACGGTTGCAAGCGGCCCCATCATGCCATAGGCCATAAAAATTCCAGCCATGGTTCCAACCAGCGCCGCACCGATCAAATGCCCCAACACTTCTGGTGGTTGGTCNAGTGCGCCCATGGCTTTAATAATACCCAAAACAGCNGCAACAATTCCCANCGCCGGAAGTCCNTCCGATACAGCNGTCAGNGCCACATAGGGTTTGGTCTTATCCTTGTGAAGNGTATGNATTTCCTCTTCCATCAGAGCTTCAATTTCATGGGATTTTGCATTGCCAAGCAGGATCAATCGAAGATAATCCGTGACAAACTCCAGAAGCACTTCATCCGCAAGGATTTTTGGAAAAGCTGAAAAAATTGACGAAGCCTCTGGCTCATCAATGTGAGCCTCTACCTCTGCTTTAGTTTTGCTCTTAACTTCCTGCATCAACATGAACAACATGCCGATGAGGTCAAGAAAATCCTCTTTATGGGGAATCTTGTTCTTAAACGCTTCCCCGATGGCAGTGCCTGAATCTTTGATAACAGAAACAGGGTTTGCAAAAATGAAGATACCAAATGCAGACCCGCCGATGATGATAAACTCGAACGGCTCCATAAGCACCTCAAGATGCCCACCCATTGCCGCAAAGCTGCCAAGAATGCAGACTAGGGCAAATACAAAGCCAATAACAATGGTCAAAGTTCACTCTCCGATACGATGGACGCGTCTAATAGAAAAATTATCCGTGACGAATCTATATGAAGCANGATTCATTCACATGGGGACCCTAGAAACGGCGCCTTGCGCGAAACTGGACGAAGGCGTTCACGACGGCGCAAAAACCAGCTCAAAACCTTTGGTGAAGCCCATAAACCCTTCAAATGTTGAAGACCAAATTAAGTTTCACGTAAGATTTCTTGCGTATCCTGTAACAATTCGTGAACTGATCAGGAACGAAATCCGATGACTGCTGTAACAACCTTCCGTATTTACGCGTCCGACAGGGCAAGGACTCTGGAGAATATCGCCCAGCGTCCCCAAATCGAACGCGAGGTTGATTATTATAAAGAAAACATCGGAGACATTAAATCGATCGATGAATTTATGGACGATTACAGGCTCTATTCCTTTGCCATGAAGGCCCACGGCCTAGAAGACATGACCTACGCAAAAGCCTTTATGCGCAAAATTCTGGAAGGCGGCACAGGCGACGATGGCTTTGCCCACGACCTGACAGATCAGCGCTACGGCCAATTCGTAGAGGATTTTAATTTCGAACAGTTTGAGGCCGCTACCACCTCCTTCGAAGCCGTGACGGTGGGTGTGGTTGATAAATATTATCAGCAATCGATAGAAGTGGAAGCAGGCGAACAAAGCAATGGTGCGCGCCTTGCTCTATATTTTCAACGCAAAGCCGCCGACATTGAAGAGACTTTATCCCTTTTGGCTGATCCGGCCTTTCTGCAAGTTACCCAAATTGCCCTTGGCCTGCCCAAAACCATGTCATCTGCTCCAATCGACAATCAGGTAGCGATGATTGAAAAGCGCCTTGATGTTGAAGATTTCAAAGACCCAGATTTTTTGGACAAATTCATGCAACGCTTCACCATTCTTTACGATCTGAACAATCCAGAAGTTTCTGCAACCCCTTCAATCCTTCCTATAGGAAATACATTTGCAGCGTTTTCAGATGACCTTTTAACGTCGATGCAAAATCTGAGATTTAACACCTAAAACACTCCCCGGGACATCTAAAATGCAATCATCCATTTTCGTATCCACAGCCGCTCAGCGGGTGGCTCAAACCCAGTTGGTAACGATTGCCAATAACATTGCAAACGCCAATACGGTCGGGTTTCGCGCTGAAACCGTAGATTTTAAATCTCTGGTGTCCAGGGCGGGTGATGAACCAGTCCATTTTCCCACCGTTTCAAAAATCCATTCTTCGAATTCACAAGGCACACTGATTGAAACCGGAAATCCACTCGATNTGGCACTTTCCGGCGAAGGCTGGTTTGCCCTCCAGACCCCGGCCGGCACCGCATATACAAGAGATGGCCGAATGATGATGTCACCATTTGGCGAACTTCGTTCAGTCAATGGTCACCCCATATTGGATGCTGGCAATGCTCCAATCCAACTCAATCCCAACGGATCAAAACCGGAAATTACTCCCGACGGACGTATTTTTCAAGATGGCCTGCAAATTGCAAATATTGGTGTTTTTGAACTGGATCAATCCAATTTTTCCGGTAGATATGAGAACTCATCTTATATTTCTAGGATCCCTGGCGTTCCAATTGTCGCTGGCGGCACCACGTCGGTAATACAGGGCCGCACTGAATCCTCCAATGTGAACCCGATGCAGGAACTGGCTAAATTGATTTCTGTTACCAGAAGCTTTGAACAGGCAGCAAGTACCATTGAAAAAGCGGATCAAACCATCGGCTCAGCAATCCGCACACTCGGCAGCAATAGCTAATAATCCTAGAAAACCAAGTTAACTACAAAAATTAATCCGTCTGGCACGTCAATTGCTTCACTCCTTGTAACAACTACAAGGGTGTCAAAATGATCCAGTGGAAAAACAGACCGATAGATAATTTGTCCAAAAAAGACCTTCAGGCAGCTCTGGCTGAATCGGTTTCGCACATGATGCGGGGCAATGTCGTACAAAGTTCTGATACTGTAGCATTTGCTTTTATATTCGGCGCGTTTTCAAGCGCAGCATTATTTGCGTTGATCTTGCTTATTGTTTCAACAGCAGGATAACTGGAAAAATAGCGCACCATTTGGTGTAAAGATCTATTTTAAGAAGAAAATTTACCTAACAATTACATTGAATATAGACTTTAGATGTACTTGACAGGAAAAATATTCCAAAAAAACCGCTAAAGAATTGTATTTAAACACAGCTTCCGGCACAAATAGCCTAGATTTTTATTTTTCATGTGATACCTTAATCGAGCGTTTATCGAGTAGATTCAATGACATTTACCAACTCGATGAAGGGGGTATTATGCGGCATGATCCCGCTAATAATTTGAATTTGGACTATTTTGATTACATCGCTGAAGATTTGATCAACTGCGCTGGACTGGACGGTGTCCAATACGTGCTGGATGGTCTGCTGCCCAAATACGGCTTCGAGAACTATCTGATTTTTGAACGCGATAGATACTCAAAAACCGGNGATCANCTCTCCATACTCCTTACCAANGCCAGTCTGGAGACCCATCGCCCCCANGCCAATCAGCCGGACATTCTGATTTCCGANAATACTAAGCAAATTTCTAAAGATGCCGATAAATTTGTTGAGTTTGTAAAATCCACNACCTCGCCAATGCANTGCCCTTTCGTCTGGGTTCCAGGCNCCGCNTCACCATCTCCTGGAGCAGCNACACCATCTTCAAAGTCTGAAANANCTNACGANTCNAAAATTGCCGATGAAGCAAAATCTCGCGCGCTCGTGATGCAGTGCAACCCCGATAAATTAAGAGACTATTTCTTCTTTTTTCATGGAAAACAGCACTTTACCTCCCAATCGGAACTCGCGGAGATTGGCTATCTCGTGCATTTAACCAGCGATTTGCTAGCGGCTGAACATGCTCAGACTTTACGTAAATCACTTGTTCTGGGCAATCGTGAGCGCCAATGTCTCGATTGGACCGCGCAAGGAAAAACCAGTTTCGAGATTTCAAAAATTCTTGATCTGTCCGAACACACCGTCAACAATTACATTGTCAGCGCCACCCGGAAGCTTGGCGCTTCTAACCGCGCGCACGCAATCGCCAAAGCCCTCCGCCTAGACCTGATTTAGACCCGGTTAGAACATTTCACGGTTAGATTGACCTATAAAACTGGCTTTGCATTTGCTGGCGAGGCGTGTTTGCGCCTTGGTCTGATTGACCATAAGAAAAGCACGACAAAGCCCGGAAAACGCCAACGACCAGCCCGTCAAGCCAAAGACTTGCCCTGCACTTGATGGCTCAATTCAAGCGTAAAAACTCAAAAATGCACATATTTTTGCCAGTTTACGTACAGTAATTCAAGTTAAAATTTGGAGCCTTATAGTATTCATTTCTTTTGAATTCAAAAGGTTTCCGGCGCAGATCCTACCCATCAATTCCCGAAATAGAAGCGAGAAATCAGTGCCAAAATTAGAGTATGGATTTATGGGTTTATGGGTTTATGGATTTTAGCGCTTCAACCGTTAGATCGCAGCATAACAGCATGGTTAGTATTGCGCGCATTCAAAGTATTCACCACAGAATCAAGGATCACCACAATACTATGCTCACTCAAACCTAACTCACTCCCAATCCCCGAATACCCAAGGCCTTCAGAGTACAGTTTAAGAACTTTATTCTGCAAATTGTTGAGTGTATTTAAGCGTATCTTTGAAGAAGGCAACATGGTTATACCCTTACTGAACGAACAGTATTATGTAAAAGGGTCGAAGTTACCTTACCAAAACATCTATCCCGTTCAAGCGTAATTTTAAATTCAAAATTAAAAATTCGAAAAACACGCATAAACATGGCCAAGATTAACCTTAATACTTCAAATTAATATCAATATACGAGAATTCGTGCAATAAAATCGTAGGCTTACCGACGAATACACTCGTNAAACTCTGAGATGACACCGGGATAATACAGCCATTGCGAAATCTTTGACGCCCGCCAGACCCATATGGTCCGGTCTGCACAGAGTCCTNAATCTGTTTGGAATGGTCGAATGATTAAAAAACTAACAGAACAGTTTGATGAACTGACAAGAAAAATTGAANCAGCCGTAATGACAGACGATCAGCGGGTTGTGATAGCCCTTGATCGCCAGATCAGCTATGTTTGGAANCAGATTTCAAACTATAAGCCATCCACCCCAAAGGATGCNTATTTGATGATTGAATTTCTTTTANACCATNTGACTGAAAAGCGNGAAATCCGGGAAAGTGAAAAATTTGCAAANAGCAANATCATGACCGTGCTGGACGACAATCTGGATATCTAACGTAGAAATCCTATCCTGCCGATTTTATTCACTAATTACCGAAAANGCAGCCTTGGCAGTTGACCCGGCCTCNGCTTTGTTGACAATACAAANACAATTATCACCCATTTTCGGCGAAACAGACATGCAAAAATCAACGCTGTTTTTTTGTATATACCTGCTTATTTCAGCGCTCTACGCGCCTGCAGCATCATTCGCTAACGCACAAAATACGTCCCCAGCTTTAAATGCCGATATCTCTGAACAAGCCAAAATCAAACAGGGCCAGCTGGTATCAAAAACCCATTGCACCCGCTGTCACGTGGTGGGCAATTTCAACCCCCATGGCGGAATTTCATCCACCCCCTCTTTTTCACTTTTGGTGAATTATCTTGATGACTGGGAAGAGCGTTTTTTGAGTTTCCATTTGCGCCGTCCCCACNCCGCAATCATNCGATTTAAAAATGAAAAAACNGACCCANATAACCCACCGTCAAGCGTACCGGTCATCCTTGAATATACCGATATTGAAGCAATCACCGCTTTCGCCAAAACCTTGCAGAAACCTNAAACAAAATGAATGATATCTGGCAAGGATTGCAAAACGCGGTCTGGCTCGTCTTCTCCCTCGATGCGGATTTATTTGAAATCGTACTGCGCTCGTTGCAGGTAACNATCAGCGCTGTCATCATCGCATCGCTGATCGGATTCCCCATAGGCGCATGGCTGGCCGTAAATCGTTTCCGTTACCGCCGGCTAACCATCGCCTTGTTAAACGCAATGATGGGACTGCCGCCAGTCGTGGTCGGCCTATTTGTATATCTCTTATTGTCGCGATCCGGCCCCTTTGGCGTATTAAACNTGCTCTTCACACCGACTGCCATGATCATCGCGCAGGTGATCATTATCACCCCACTAATTGCTTCCATCGCCCATCAAGCCATTCGCGATTTGTGGTCAGAATACCATGATTTGTTGATCTCCCTTCACGCCACCAAATGGCAGCGCATGAAAACNCTGATTTGGGACGCACGCCGNTCNCTNNTNACCGCCACNNTGGCAGGCTTTGGCCGCGCAATCGGAGAAGTNGGAGCGATCATGATTGTCGGAGGTAACATTGACCATCTCACCCGGGTNCTNACCACGGCAATTACCCTTGAGACCGGCAANGGCGANTTTGCNATGGCCATNGGNCTCGGCATAATTTTGGTGGCCCTCGCGATCATNATCAATCTGGCAATCCANACAATTTCAAAAACCGAACGGGCAGGCACATGGTAAATTCTATCCTGCCTCTGATCATGAGCGGCGTATGTGTCACCAAGAGCAAAAAACCAATTCTCAGTGATGTCACGNTAGAGATTGGCGCCACTGGTTTCACCATCGTCCTTGGCCCCAATGGCGCAGGCAAAACAACCTTGTTNCGCGCNATGCACGGGTTGGATCGCANCAGCGCTGGCTCCNTTCAATGGCAGGGAAAAAACGATTATGTTCGAAAGAAACAGGCCTTCGTTTTCCAAACCCCAATCGTCATGCGCCGCACGGTGGTTGAAAACCTGGCCTATCCCCTTACTCTCAACGCCATACCCAAAGATCAAGCCCTTGAACAAGCCAAAACATGGGCCCAAACCATCGGCCTCGGCAAAGCGCTAGAGCAGAACGCGGCATTCCTTTCCGGCGGTGAGAAACAAAAATTGGCCATCGCCCGCGCGCTGATTACCGAGCCTGAGATATTGTTTCTCGACGAGCCAAGCACCAACCTTGACGGCGCTGCCACAAGAGAAATTGAAGACATACTGAAAAAGGCCTACGCCAACGGCACTCGCGTCATTATGACTACCCACGATATCGGGCAGGCCCGTCGACTCGCTACTGATATTCTGTTTATATATCGGGGTCGGTTGCATGAAATTTCTTCCGCAACCGCGTTTTTTGAAAAATGTAAAACGCCGGAATCTCGTGCGTTTCTAAACGGAGACATTGTCGAATGACGCTACGTCCAATCAGACTAGCATTACTACTTATTACATGGTTTGGAATTTCCACCGCACAAGCAAGCGATTTGAAGGTCGCGGTGACAACCTCTTTTAATAATTCTGGCCTTTCGGATATTTTATTACCGGAAATCAAAAAAGACTTAGGACTAGACGTCCACCTATTAGTGGTAGGAACGGGCCAAGCCCTGAAACTTGGCAGAGCCGGTGACGTGGATGCAATCCTCGTCCATTCAAAAGCTGCAGAAGAAAAATTTGTGGCAGAAGGCTACGGCACCCATCGCCGGGAAATCATGTATAATGATTTCGTTCTCATCGGCCCTTCCGATGACCCAGCCAAAGCAAGCAACGCAAAAAATGTTGCAGAGGCGCTTAAATCAATCTTCGATACCAAGTCGATATTCGCCAGTCGTGGCGATGATAGCGGCACCCATCGCAAGGAACTTTCCCTTTGGAAAGCAGCAGGCGTTGACGCANAAGCCTTCGATGCCAAATGGTATCGTGCAGCAGGCAGCGGCATGGGCGCAACGCTCAATACTGCCAGCGGCATGAACGCCTATATCCTCGCGGATCGGGCAAGCTGGTTGAAGTTCAAGAACAAGGGTGATTTGAAACTACTGTTCTCGGGCGATCCTGTATTATTCAATCAATACGCCTTNTTGCCGGTTGATCCAGTNCGCCATTCGCACGCAAAAAACGATCTGGCCGAACAGCTGGAAGCGTGGCTTACGGGCAAAAAAGGGCAAAAAATGATTGCCGATTATAAGCTTGAGGGCGANGTTCTATTCACTCCCAACGCTAACAAAACTGATCCACAAGGATAAACTGTTGGACGAAAAACGACCTAATAGAAAAGAACGTCGGGCGGCCGAAGCCAGAGGTGAAGAGCCTCAGGTTTCGGACGACCGATTCTTGAAACTCGCTGATAAATTCATCGATGTGGCGAACAAAGAAAACCAAAATATCAACGCAACCGATCTGCATATGATATTNCTATACGCNGCTGCGCGTTACAATGCGCACGTNGCAAAGAACGTGCTCGACCTTGATGAGCACGAGCCCTATGTCACAGAAATGNTAAAAGCCTATCAGGAAATGNTGCGCAACCATCTGNCTGATCCAAACNTTTAACCATCCAGCATTAAGCGACTGCGCAAAGAGATTTTGGGAATTTCTGGGGCNTCTTCAACGAGTACGACTTCCGTTTNCTCAGNTTCTATAANGGCTTCATCGTCAGATACTTCTGCCACTTCCTCATCAATATCTTCCTCTACCTCTTCGGCAGTTTCTTCGTCCTCGACGGCAGCAATTTCATCTTCATCCGCAGCGTCTTCTGCCACTTCCTCGGGACTATCTTCGTCGTCCTCTTCTTCGACCTTATCCAGATATCCCTTGCCAATCTTATAGGCAGATTCAAACGTCTTCATGATCAGATCGGGACTGCCAAAGTCATCNTCATAATCCACCANACCATCNACATTGGCGAAGATNGGATTGGTGCGCCACAAAATTGCCATGGCTGATTTCTTCAATAAATCCGGCACACCATCCTTCATGAATACGGAAAAATCCGTATCCTCATCGATNGTTTCNAGATCGATGGCTTCAGCCGCCTCGCGGTTGGCTTCATGCTCCGCAGCAAGGGCTGCAGCNGCCTCTTCGTCGATAACATCTTCCTGCGCCAATGCTTCGCTTTTTGCCTCTTCGGCAACGGCAAGCTTACGCTTCGACCAGNTCGATAACCTTGATGGTTTTTCTTCCTCGATGCTCATTTACTGAACCTTGGGATGGGTATCAAAAATCGGAGATTTACCAAACTTCTGTTCTTCNAGATCAAGNCGATCCCGGCGTCGTTTGATAAACTTTTCTTCCACATGATGCTCTTCGACAAAGGCCTGAATNAAGGCAGCTATGGCTTCCGGCATGGCAACTTTTTCGACGATCTCATCGCCCGCTTCCACATAGTCCTGCATATGATAGGAAGATGCGGTCACCACGTGGGGNACGTATGGAAAGTCNGAATCCTGATCCTCATTCTCCTGCAACACCACATAGAGTTCCGGCTCCGGCAACATCAAATTAAGCCGCAAAGCCTCGGTATCTTTCCGGTGTAAATCCAGCAGCAAGGTCGCAGCAAGATAGCGAACATGATCACCATCACGCGTCAATTCCTGCCAGTCAACNTGAACGTCAGCATTCATAACAACGCCCACCGGCGCCCAGNTCCAATCGGCCCAGGGATGCGATGATTTTCGCTTTTCCACCACGATACCGAGCGGAATGCTAACTTCCCATTTTTCTACCGTTTTCAAAATGCTCTCCCAAACAGNNCACCTCTCGGCNAACCNTTAGCCAACTCCCGGCCAGTTTTGAATTATTCTAAAATAATGGGGCAAATACCCTCGGATTCCAAGGTTTTTTTCGCTAGGATAAGATGAATTGCCGGTTGAATTAGAATAGAACCCACAAATTTCGCGAATTCCAAGCGCAAAGGAATATTGAAATGAATTTTGAAGATCAAAACTGCCTTGTTTGTAATTGCGAAAACACCATGCCTCTGGATAGTGATGAATTATCAAAGGCACTCGGATCCGATATCGGCACTATTCATAATAACTTATGTCGTTCGCAACTTGCAGCCTTTGAAGCGGCAATNGCAGGNGAAAAANCCGTTCTCGTTGCATGCACTCAAGAGGCAGCTTTGTTTCAGGAAGTGGCCGATGAACATNATAAGTCTGAGCATGTCTCCTTCGTCAATATCCGCGAAAACGCNGGCTGGTCAGATGAAGCCGAAGGTGCCAGNGCAAAGATCGCCAGCCTGCTCAAATCAGCAACTTATGAAGCGGCACCTGCCCGTCTAAAAACCATCCAGTCCGATGGCATGTGTCTGGTCTATGGTGCCGGTCAACGCGCATTGGATATGGCCAAAATACTATCGGAAAAATTGTCCGTCACATTGCTCTTATCCAGTGACGAAGACNTNGTACTTCCNCAAATTTCTGACATTCCAATCTATCGCGGAACCATCACCAAAGCGGAAGGTTCGTTCGGAGCATTCAGCGTCACNGTCGATAATTATNCNCCACTCATGCCATCTTCGCGCGGGGAATTAAGCTACGTCATGCCGCGCGATGGTGCNCAATCNAATTGTGCGGTCATTCTCGATCTATCCGGCAACACACCCCTCTTTTCTGGTCACCATCATCGCGACGGATACGAACACATTGACCCGAACGACCCGGCCAAATTGCTCAAAACAGTTATTGATTTATCCGAAATGGTCGGNGAATTNGAAAAGCCGATTTACGTNGANTATAACGCCGAGACCTGCGCCCATTCGCGNTCCAGCCAAGCCGGTTGTTCCAACTGNCTTGATGTTTGCCCGGCAGGTGCAATCACTGANGCAGGCGATATCATNGCCATNGANGGNGGCATTTGCGGCGGTTGCGGCTCCTGTTATGCAGTCTGCCCCACCGGTNCAATCTCCTATCAATATCCTGCCAGCACCGANATNATCGGCAGGGCGCAAAACATGTTGGCTGCTTTTAGCTCAGCCGGTGGAACACGCCCAATCATGCTGGTCCATGAAGAAGGTTTCGGCGGAGATTTGATCGCTGCAATGGCGCGCTACGGACGCGGCCTTCCTGCCAATATCCTACCCTTCATCATGCACGCTCCAACCACAATCGGCCATGTGGAAATAAATGCAATGATCGCCAGCGGTGCCGAGCAGATCGTATTTTTAACCGACCCTAAAAAATCCGATGAGCTGACAGCACTGGAAAATCAGTCTCGCCTTGCCGATGAAATTCTGTCAGGCTTTGGATTTGGTAAGAAAGCAAGAACCACCATTTTATCTGAAGCCGACCCGGATAAGATCGAACAACAAATATGGGATTTGCCTACACTCGACACCATCGCTGCAAGCAGCTTTTCAGCCATCGGTTCCAAGCGCGATATCGCGCGCCTCACTTTCGCAAACCTGCTGGAACACTCTCCGGCAAAACCCGAATTGATCGCCCTATCGCAAGACGCACCTTACGGCAAAGTAGATATCAATGTGGATAGCTGCACCCTCTGCATGTCCTGCGCATCGGCCTGTCCCACCGGGGCAATTACCGACACGCCCGGCGAACCAAAACTCCGTTTTGTCGAAAGCTCCTGTGTCCAATGCGGAATTTGCGTCAACACTTGCCCAGAGAATGCATTGAGTCTCGTGCCGCAATTAAACCTCGAAAATTCGGCC
>JAESSK010000133.1:6925-11456 GCA_016764155.1 Rhizobiaceae bacterium | reverse complement strand
CAGACCTTTAAACATGCCATGATCGCTCACGAGGATGGTTTTCCATCCACGCGCCGCACCACCCAGAATATCCGTGTGCAAAGTATCGCCAATCATGCAGATGCGCCCGCCTGTAAATTCGCCCGCAAGCCGTTCTTCNACGATATCNAATACGGANGGAAACGGTTTCCNNTGAAAATCAATTCGTGCNTGAAAATTCTCGATCATGCGATGGCCGAGANAACCCGGTTCTATACCGAAGTGATTTTCGCGCGGTGACACAATATCGGGATTGNCAACAATAATTGGGCGTGGGTTTNTCTTGAATGATTGTTCCAGTATCTTTTGTCGCTCACTGTTCCAATCCAGTGTCGACAAAAATAGAAAGCCCGTTACTTCATCGTAGAGGGAAGCATCATCGGCAAGTTTGATAGTCAGTTGAGGAATTTCATCCGGCGTGTAATCGGCCTTGGCCATCGCACCCCATAAAATTTCATCGCNGGNTTCAGCCAATGCGCGTTCGGCCGCATTGCGNCTGGAAACAATTTCCGNCGCGCTGAAATCAAATCCCAGCCCTTCGAATTTAATCACATTGGCTGGNGCATCGTANCTNGCNCCGTTGGAAAGAACGAACACNTGTTTTCCNAAAGCGCGAAGTTTAGCGACGCAATCGGGCGCNCTGGCAATGGGCGTCGCGCCCACATTCAATACGCCGTANGCATCGAATATAAATGCGTCAAATTCNTCGGCAATTTCCATTAAACCCGAGGCGGTTTGAAATCCGTCAGGAAACTCTGCCGAAGGCAGTCGCTTGCGAACATGCTCATAATGTTGAAAAGCCTGTTCGCCGCTCAGTTTGGGATAAATCTCCCTGAAACAATCAGATAATGGCACCGCGCACCTTTGCAGAAACCCATTCGGAAACGATGACNGTTACCANNATAACCANNAGGATNNTCGANACCTGCGTCNATGCCAGCGTGTTAATCGAGCCGTTNAGNTCNAGNCCNATNCCGCCNGCGCCCACNAGGCCGAGAATGGTTGATTCACGAATATTGATATCCCAGCGGAAAATTCCGACACCGGCAAATGTTGGCAGTATTTGCGGCACGATGCCATAGAGCATTTGCTGCATCCGGCTAGCGCCCGTCGCCTCNATTGCTTCCACTTGCTTATGATCGATTTCCTCAATCCCTTCGTAAAGCAGTTTGGCACAAAAGCCGATCGAGCGAAGCCCGATCGCGATGGTTCCAGCCAAGACGCCAGGCCCGAGAATAAGCACCAAAATCAATGCCCAAACCAAGGAATTCACCGAGCGCGAAGCCACAATAATAAAGATCGCGGCAGCACGANCAGTTGGGTGTGGTGTGGTATTTCTAGCCGCAGCAAACGCCACCGGAATGGCAATGATCAGCGCGATTACCGTTCCAAGAGTTGCGATGTTTAGCGTATCCCATATAGGCCACCACAATCTATTCATATAAGAGAACTTTGGCGGGATCATCCGCGAAGCAATATCCATCGCNTGTTGCGGCGCATCGGTTACGAAAAACCAGATGGTTTTATCNGAGATCAATTGCCAAGCATAACTGACAATGGCGAGGCCNATCAGCCAGCCAAGCCAGATCAACAATGATTTTTTTGTCGTACGGCGCTTCCACATCGGGCCGTCATTGGTTTCGATCAAAGGCATTTATTGNACCCACTTTCTCAAATAGCCGGATGCGTATTCAAGCACCATCACAATGCCAATAATAATCAGTAAAATGGCCGCTGCGGTGTCAAATTCATAGCGGTCAAAGGCAGTGTTCAGCGTTGCGCCAATGCCGCCGCCGCCGACAATTCCGACCACAGCGCTTTCGCGAAAATTGATATCCAGACGATAAACCGAAAGCCCGATCATGCGCGGCATCACCTGCGGTTGGATTGCGTAGTTGATCCACTGAAACCACGATGAACCGGTAGCCTTAATCGCCTCCGCCTGTGAGGCGCTCATGTTTTCAATATCTTCGGCCAGTAATTTTCCGAAAAAACCAATCGTACCGATTGAAAGCGCAATGAATCCTGCAAAGGGTCCAAAGCCAAAAAGTTTAACGGCAAAGATTGCCAGAATGATTTCAGGAAACGTTCTTGAACCTGCAATGATTGATCGGCAAGCCAGATAAACCCATCGCGGTGCGAGATTNTTTGCAGCACCAAGNCCAATNGGTATGGAGATNGCAATTCCGGCAACNGTGGAAATAATCGCCATCCAGATGCTTTCCAAAATGCCATCCCAAACCACGTTTCGGCTGTCGGAAAAATCNGGNGGNAAAAACGCCANGATAAAGCGTTGNCCTCTGGGCAGTCCTTCCCATGCGCGCACCCANTTCACNTCCATTGTGCCCANNGCCACNGCNAGATAAATTGCAAAGCCGAGGATTAAACCCCANCGAAGAACCGGGTTTCTGATCAGGNGCGGTTTTTTCCAAGTNGCTGGGTAGCTAGANTTACTCATCGCCATCCTCGCCATTGTTGCCGGCGTTTTCGATGGTCGCTTCCCAATCTTCCTCGCCATAAATGCGAGTGAGCACTTCCGGCGTTAAACCATCGGGTGGCCCGTCATAAACAATGCTCCCCATCTCCAGCCCAACAACCCGTTGNGAATACATTCGCGCCAGCAACACATCATGAATATTGATGATCGCCATTAACCCGCGCTCTTGGCACAGTTCATTAATTAGNCGCATGATCTGGCGNGAGGTTTTGGGATCGAGACTGGCGGTNGGTTCATCGACCAGNAACAATTCNGGATCCTGAATCAACGCTCGACAAATGCCAACCCGNTGNCGTTGTCCGCCAGAGAGTTCNTCGGCCCNTTTATCGGCCATATGCATCANCCCGACACGGTCAAGCAGACGGTAGGCATCTTGAATATCTTTTTTGGAAAATTTNCGTGTCCAGCTTGTCCAAAAACTCACATAGCCGAGGCGACCAGAGAGTACATTTTCCATCACGCTCAGGCGCTCAACAAGAGCGTATTCCTGAAAGATCATACCCATTTTGCGCCGCGCCTTGCGTAGCGCACCNGAGGATAACCCCGTCAATTCTAAATCACCCAGATAGACTTTGCCACGGGTTGGTTCCACCAACCGGTTGATACATCTGATNAATGTCGATTTACCNGCACCCGATGGGCCAATTAATGCAATCACCTGACCATCTGGAATTTCCAGATCGACGCCCCTTAGNGCGTCGTCCCCAGTCTTATACCGTTTGCCCAACCCCTCAAGACGCAGCATGAACCTACCACCCAAATTCTTTTTTTGATTATCATTGAAAACAGCCGGCTTATANCTCCCCTAAGCCGNCTGNTTTNTTTTANTTAGCTGANTTATTTNCAGTNGTAGCTAACNTCATTTGCAGCATCGATCTGACGGATAACGGCCCAGTCATTTTTGTGAGTGATGCCGATAAAACGGTCAGCCTTTTTGAACTCTTTCTTGAAGTTTTCATCCCAATTATAAGTCCAAAATGCNGTCTTNACNTTGGCTGCCAANTCAGGATGCAGATTNTGTGCATGACCGTATCCAGTGGTTGGGAAAGTCTGTGACTTATAGATCGTACGAATTTTACCTTCNTCGATCACGCCGCGGCGGATCATGCGCGCCATAACGGAGTTNGCGATTGCNGCCACTTCATAATCACCNTTGTAAACACCGAGAATGGAGTTGTCGTGCTTGCCGGAAAATGCCGGTGTGAAGTCGGCTTCTGCGACCAGTGAAAATTCACCTTTAAGAATTGCAGATGGTGCCTTGAAACCGGAGTTGGACGTAGGTGACGTAAACGCCATCGTCTTGCCCTTAATATCGGCAGGAGATTGCATCGCGCTATCGGCTGGAACAATGATTTCCATTTCATAACCAAATGAACCATCATTCATTGCCATCATGCCGAAGGGCACAAATCCTGCGCAACTCACCGCAATAGGATTGGAGCCGGTATTGAAGCCCGCNACATGCAAGCGACCGGAGCGCATGGCTTCCAATTGCGCTGCATTAGATTGAACCGGAAAGAACACGACTTTCTTGCCGGTGACTTCCGACATGTGCGCTACAAATCCATCCCAGATACTGGCATAAACCGCCGGATCTTCAACCGGTGTATAGGTGAAAATGATTGTGTCCGGGCTTACCCAATCCTTCGGATCGGTGGGTAGGTCGGCTGTTTGGTCAAAATTGCGGTCGCAATAGGCTTCATCCAGCGTGCCGCGATTGCAGTCTTCGGCAGCCTGACTTGCAGCACCGCCCATCATAGTAAAAGCAATTGCGGTTGCGGCTCCTAACAGCAGGTTTTTCAATAACATTTCTCTCTCCCTGAGTAATTTTTATTGCCCGATGATTGTTTGGCTTTCGTGGCAACAAAATTTTGTTGTTACGTTACTGTTACATTCAATCCTTAGTTTCACACTTTCGTCAAGCNACTCTTGGATTNGANATTCAAATTTTCTGATGTTTCTCATAACCTATTCAATAAATANAAAAATTATTGAATANTTTCAGTATGTTGAAGG
>JAESSK010000133.1:0-6920 GCA_016764155.1 Rhizobiaceae bacterium | reverse complement strand
TGGGTGCCAACCNCATGCGAGGGGNTNGTGGACAACTCNGTAANGGCAGACTAGGGTTTTCGCAGNCCTTTGGATAACCNCTGCTATAACTATCCANCGCGATATGAAGTTNTNACTAAATTGATGATTATGCTTATTAGAGAAACAGTAATGAACGAAAAACATGCCATGTCGGAAGCAGAAATCTACGCTGCAAACCTAAGCTGCTGGGATGGCCCCGTGGATTTGACCCGCATTGAAGGCGGTCTCTCCAACGATAATTTTTTGGCAGAAAATAATGGCATGAAATACGTCATCCGCATCAATGGTGATGTTCCGGAACATGGGGTGCTTCGCAGTAATGATTATGTATGTAACTCTGCTGCTGCGGCAGCGGGAATTGCACCGGCAGTTTTCCATTATGATGCCAGGGCTCTGGTTGTCGATTATGTGGAAAGCCGGACCTTGAGCGAAGAAGATGTTCGTGATGATGCTATGCTCGAGCGCATTCTTGATCTCATGCTTCGCACCCACAAGGATGCGTTCCGTCAAATTCGCGGCCCGGTCTGTGCCTTCTGGCCATTCCGTATTTGCCGCGACTACGCATTTTTTCTGGAAGAGAATAATAGTCGGATGACCCCGGCTTTAGAAACAATTCGAAGCCGAAACGATCTGCTGGAAGCAGCCATTGGCAGCATTGATATGGTTCTCGGCCACAATGATTTTTTGGCGCCAAATCTGCTCGATGATGGCAATCGTTTATGGTTGATTGATTGGGAGCATGCAGGCCTTGGTAGCCCGCTATTCGATCTGGCCAATCTATCGTCCAACAATAAATTAAGTGAGGCGCATCAGGAATGGTTGCTCGAAGCCTATTTTGATANGCCCGTCACCGACGAATTGCGCACAAAGTTTCGCGCCATGTCTGCCGCNTCCATGCTGCGCGAAGCCATGTGGAGCATGGNGTCAGAAATCACNTCCTCGCTCAATTTTGATTACGTCAATTATTCCGATGATTGTTTCGATCAGTTCAATAAAGCCTTTGATATCTATGAGGATAATTGATGCCAAATAAAATTCCTTCCCATGTCCGTGTGGTTATTATTGGTGGTGGTATCATCGGATGCTCAACCGCCTATCATCTGGCGCAATTGGGATGGAAGGATGTGGTTTTATTAGAAACTGCCAAGCTCACCAGCGGTTCAACTTTTCATGCGGCAGGGCTGGTAGGGCAATTGCGCTCCAACGCCAATGTAACCCAACTCCTAAAATATTCCGTCGAACTCTATGATCGTTTGGAAGAAGAAACCGGGCAGGCAACGGGCTGGAAAATGAGTGGCTGTTTACGCCTTGCCTGCAATGAAGATCGCATGATCGACTATAAACGGCAGGCCACTACAGCTAAAAGTTTCGGTCTCGAAATGAATATTCTGAGCGCCAAAGAATGCCAGGATTTGTGGCCGTTCATGGATGGTTCGGATGTGGTCGGAGGTTGTTATATGCCCAGCGATGGTCAGGCCAATCCATCCGATATTACTCAAGCACTGGCCATTGGCGCACGCCGCGGCGGCGTAAAAATTATTGAAGATTGCCGGGTGACCGGGATAAAGATCCAGGATGGAAGAGCTTGCGGCGTCTCAACTATTCACGGTGATATTTCGGCCGAAGTCGTGGTCAACTGCGCCGGACAATGGGCCCGCGAAGTTGGCGAGATGGCCGCGGTCAACGTGCCCCTCATTTCTGTCCAGCATCAATATATGATCACCGAACCGATCGAGGGTTTGGCCAGGGATATGCCAACCATACGCGACCCTGACCGCCGAATTTATTTCAAGGAAGAAGTGGGCGGGCTGGTGGCCGGAGTTTACGAACCAAACCCGGTTCCTTGGGCGGTAGACGGTATTCCAGAAGGTTTTAATTTCACCCTTCTCGATAGCGATTGGGATCATTTTGAACCGGCAATTGAAGCTTGTCTGGCGCGGGTGCCGGCACTGGAAAAAACCGGTATCAAGGATTTGGTCAATGGTCCTGAATCTTTCACGCCCGANGGNAATTTCATTCTNGGNGANGCNCCNGAANTNGCTGGCTTTTTTGTAGGCGCAGGCTTCAATGCATTCGGCATTGCTTCAGGTGGTGGAGCAGGTAAGGCATTGGCNGAATGGATTGTCGGCGGNGAACCGCCNCTCGATTTATGGCCNGTCGATATCCGTCGTTTNGGCCCGCACATGNGCGACGTNAANNTNGTTCGCGAACGCACGTTGGAACTNTANGCCAAACANTACACCATGCCNTGGCCNCATGAAGANCATCGCTCNANCCGNCCATTGCTAACGTCGCAACTTTACGAACGCTTGCGCGAGCAGGGNGCATGTTTCGGTGANAAANTGGGNTGGGAACGCCCCAACTGGTTCGCCCCNNATGGCGTCGAGCCAAAAGATAAANCCTCNTTCGGCAGGCAAAACTGGTTCCCTTATGTGGGNGCNGAACATAAAGCCGTTCGNGANAANGTCGGCCTNTTCGATCAATCATCCTTCGCAAAATTCGANATGCGCGGNCCGGACGCNGAAAAAGCCCTGTCNTGGATTTGNGCTAACAATGTCGCAAGGCCCGTNGGCTCCATCATCTACACCCAGATGCTGAACAAACGTGGNGGCATTGAATGNGANCTNACNGTCTCCCGCTTGGCCGAGGATCGCTATTACATCGTCACNGGNACGGGATTTAGAACCCATGATTTCTCGTGGATATCAAGAAACATCCCCACAGACTGTGATGCACAATTGGTGGATGTCACCGATGATGGCTTCGCCTTATCGCTGATGGGNCCNCGCGCCCNNGATGTGCTGCAACAGGTCACCGGTGACGATNTTTCAAACGAAAANTTTCCCTTTGGCACTTGCCGGGANATNGAGATTGCTGGCGCGAANATTAAAGCNTTGCGCATCACCTATGTGGGTGAATTGGGNTGGGAATTNCACGGCAATAAGAAAGATGCGCTCACCGTTTATGAGGCTTTGATGGAAGCTGGCAAGGTCTATAACATCGCCAATGCAGGCTATCGGGCAATTGAATCTCTGCGCCTCGAAAAAGGCTATCGGGCCTGGGGTTCCGATATCGGGCCGGACCATTCTCCCTTCGAAGCAGGCCTTGGATGGGCTGTGAAACTTAAATCCAACGCCCCCTTCATTGGAAGGGAAGCATTAATCGAAAAACAGGGTAAACCATTGGTAAAGCAACTGGCCTGCTTCACCATTGATGATCCTGAAATNGTGCTTTTGGGCCGTGAAACCATCCTTCGAAACGGCGAGCGGGTCGGCTGGCTTTCCAGCGCCGGATGGGGCTATACCTTGGAAAAGAACATTGGATATGGCTATATCCGCCGCGCCGAGGGAGTGGACCGCGACTTCATTTTGAGTGGTGAATATGAACTCGATGTGGCCACCAAATGTGTACCCTGCAAGGTCCATATGGAGCCGTTATACGACCCTGCCATGAAGAAAATCAAAATTTGAATTAAACGAATTTTCCCATTTGTTGTTGACTTACCCGCAAAAAGCTGGTTGTGCAGGTGCAGCATTTTTGNTTTTGGCTGTGAAGTCATACGGTTCCCANGATAAATCCTCGTGGAATATCGAAGATCAATATGCAGCGACGGATTCCGCGACCCAACCGAAAACGGTGGCGCGAGAGCTTGTCGTATCTCGACAAGCAACCAAATGCGGGCGCATCCCAGCGCCACGCACTTATCATTTATGAAAGAATTTACAACGTGACATTTGAAAAACTCGGCTTGATCAAGCCGATTCTAAAAACCCTTGCCTCCCAAGGGTACGAAACCCCAACTCCTATTCAGTTGCAGGGTATCCCGATCATTCTAGAGGGCAAAGATGTTGTTGGTCTGGCTCAGACCGGCACCGGCAAAACTGCCGCTTTCACCCTACCTCTCCTCCAACGCCTCTGCGAGGCTGACGCACCAAACGGCGATTTTCGCCCTGTGCGTGTGCTGATCCTCTCGCCTACCCGCGAGCTGGCAGCGCAGATTGAAAAAAACGTCAAAGCCTATGGTGAAAACCTGCCTTTGCGCTCCACATGTGTTGTGGGCGGTGTGCCGATCAAACGGCAAATCAATGCGCTTAGACGTGGTGTTGATATTTTGGTGGCGACCCCCGGTCGTTTGGAAGATCTGGTCAAACAAAAGGCCGTACGCCTGAACCAGATTGAAACCATCGTGCTTGATGAAGCAGACCAAATGCTCGATATCGGCTTTATGCCGGCGATCCGCCGCATCCTGAAAATGCTTCCAAAACAGCGCCAGACCTTGTTGTTTTCAGCAACCATGCCGAAGGAAATTCGTTCGCTCTCGAACGATTATCTGAAAGACCCTGAAGAGGTTTCCGTAGCCGTTATTTCAACAACTGCCGATCGGATCGACCAAAGCGTCATTCATATGAATGCCGGCGATAAAATCGTGCAATTGGTGAAACTTGCAAATGCCCATCCCGGCGATCGCATCATCGTTTTCACCCGCACCAAGCACGGTGCCGATAAGGTCGTACGTAAGTTGAAGGCCGATAATCTTGGCGCTGCTGCCATTCACGGCAACAAATCCCAAGGCCAGCGTCAGCGCGCATTAGCAGCGTTCCGTGACGGCGGCACACCGATCTTGATCGCTACCGATATCGCCGCCCGCGGCATTGATATCCCCGGCGTTGAAGTGGTGGTGAATTACGAACTTCCCGAAGTGCCTGAAGCTTATGTTCACCGCATCGGCAGAACAGCACGCGCCGGAGCATCCGGCCTTGCGGTATCTTTTGTAGCCGGTGATGAAGTCAAACGCCTGCGTGCAGTGGAAAGATTGATCAAAAAATCAATCACTGCCACAACGGCTGATGGTTCTGCGGTTCCAACCGGTACGCCAAAATCTTCAGGCGATGCGGCTCCGCGTAACAACAACAATAAAAACAAGCGCAAGCGTCCACAACAAAACGGCGGCAAGCGTCGTTGGCATCCAGCCAGACCAAAACGCGGACAAGCTGCTTAAGGTTTTTAGCGTTTAAAAAATTATGGCTTCGGATATTCTGTCCGAGGCCATTTTTATTATGAGAATGCGCTTGTTGGTCTTGGACAAAAAATAACAATCGCCAGCCAGACCGAACTTCTGAGCATCATGGCGGCAAGGGTGCGAATTTCGTAATCCCCGCCAATTAGAATATGAATTGCAAAAGCGGCAAATACCAAGAGCGTCGTGGCAAGGATAATTTCCGCCAGCTTGGTCGCCCAATTATCCCACATATATAGCCCGACACCGGCAACGATATAGGCAAAGCCGGAGAAGAAATTGAACCACAATACAAAGGGCACATAATCGCCCGCGTCCACGCGCGCCTGACCATCAAAAAAAAGCACAGCCCCGCCGGAATAAAGCGTAAGCGCCCCAAACAGGATTGCGAACAGCCCAACAAAAACTGCAGAGCGTGGTTTAGATAAATTTACATTTTCAGCCATGAAACAAGGCTAAACCATTGTTTCATAACTTGCCTTGACTCAAGTCAACCGATCTCGCGTTTCAAACGCGCCAGCCCCGCATCCAGAATTGGCCGTGGGCAAGCAAGATTGATGCGCTCAAAGCCTTCGCCCTCTTCACCAAAAATATAACCCTCATCAAACAACACTTTTGCTTTTAGCTGGGTAAGTTCTTCCAGTTGCGCACGATCAAGATTAAGCCCGCGAAAATCCATCCAGTTGAGATAGGTGCCTTGCAGATCATAGACCTTAATTGCGGGGATATTTTCCGCCATAAAGTTTTTCAGATGCGCGTGATTGGCCCAGATATAATCAAGCGTTTGGTCAAGCCATTCTTCGCCGTGATCATAGGCCGCTTCCAAGGCTACCACTGCAAATGGATTAATCCCGTGGGCAATGCCGATTTTCGCCATATAATCTTCAAAAGCCTTACGCAGTTTTTCATTGGGAATGACCATGCTCGAAAGATGCATGCCCGCCAGATTGAAAGTTTTTGAAGGGGCGGTGCAAACCAGCGTATTATTGGCAAATTCTTCGCCCAATTTCGCGTAGTGGAAAAATTTAGTGCCCGGCTTGATCAAATCACAATGGATTTCATCGGCAACCACCACCACACCGTGGCGATTACAAATCTCGCCATAGCGGCGCAATTCATCTTCGGTCCACACACGGCCCACAGGGTTGTGCGGGCTGCAAAGGATGGCCAGTTTCACCTTGGGATCGGATGCCTTGGCTTCCAGATCCTCAAAATCCATTTCGTAATGGCCGTCATTATCAATCAAATTGCTGGAAACGATCTCGCAGCCGCCATTGGTGATCGAGCGGAAGAACGGGTAATAAACCGGACGCTGGATCAATACCTTGTCGCCCGGTTCGCAATAGGTGCGCACCGCGAAGTGACAGGCCGGAACGATGCCCGGAGCAGGGGTGATCCATTCTTTCTTGATGTCCCAATCATGCCGCCGCGAAAACCAGCCAATGACACTGTCATAATAGCAGTCGGTCACCCGCGTATAGCCGAAAATACCGTGGCTCACCCGCTCGTGCAGCGCATCAATCACCGGCTGAGGCGAAGGGAAATCCATATCCGCCACCCACATAGGAATCGGACCATCATCGTCAAGCGAGGCGTTGATCGCGGTAATCGGCCCAGAATGCACACCGCCATTATAAAGGTCCCACTTAGCAGCACCCGTGTTTGAGCGGTCGGTAACGTGGTCGAGATCATATTTCATGTAAAATTCCCCAGAGCGTTTCGTATCGATGTTAACGAAACTAAGCCGTCAAAGAAAGATTTTTCTGGAGATAACCTTGCGGTGAGGCAGCGTGATTTGGATGATTTTGGTTATTAATATGCAATTATTTGGGAGTATTCGAGGGTTTTTTCAAAGATACTGGTGATATCAATGAATGAATCT
>JAESSK010000132.1 GCA_016764155.1 Rhizobiaceae bacterium | reverse complement strand
GTCACCGCTCCAACGGGTGTCGCCGCAATCAACGCTGGTGTGCGCCAGATACAGGGAACCCTGAACGGCGTAGGCGAACGTTGCGGCAACGCAAATCTGATTTCAATTATCCCGACATTAATGCTGAAACCTGTTTATTCAGAACGGTTTGAGACAGGAATCTCCAGCGAAAAACTAGCCGAAATTACCGTCCTTTCTCATAAATTTGACGAGATTTTAAACCGGGCACCTCACACGCAAGCACCCTTTGTTGGTTCTTCAGCCTTTGCTACCAAGGCCGGAATTCACGCCTCAGCAATTCTCAAAGATCCGGAAACCTATGAGCATATTGCACCCGAACTGGTCGGCAATTCTCGCCGCGTCATGGTGTCGGATCAGGGCGGAAAATCGAACTTCATCAACCAGCTTTCAAAGTTTGGCATTGAGGTGGATAAGAGCAATCCAAAGCTCGACACTCTTATCTCGATTGTCAAAGAACATGAAGCAATTGGCTTTGCCTATGAGGCGGCTGGTGCAAGTTTTGAATTGCTTGCAAGACGCCAACTAGGCGAGGTTCCGCATTTCTTTGATGTGGAGAGTTTCAAGGTGCAAGTCGAGCGCCGTTTCAATGCGAAGGGTGAGGTAGTCACCGTTTCAGAAGCTGTGGTGCGGGTGAATATTGGCGATGAAACATTCTTTTCCGTTGCGCAAGGGCAGGGGCCAGTGAACGCTCTCGACCGGGCATTGCGCAAGGATTTGGGAAAATACCAATCGCAGATTTCAGACCTCGAATTGGTAGATTTCAAAGTGCGTATTCTAAATGGCGGCACAGAAGCCATCACCCGCGTTTTGGTGGATTCCATTGATGGCAATGGCGAGCGCTGGACCACGGTTGGCGTCTCCAACAACATCATTGATGCATCGTTTCAGGCATTGCTCGATTCAATAAATTATAAACTCGTGAAAGCTCATCTTGGATAATTCGACCGCTGAAGTCTCTTCAAATAAACCTGATGACAACCTCAGAAACGGCCTGATATTCGCATTGTCGGCAAATGTCATGTGGGGTTTTCTACCTTTATTGCTCAAGGCAATTCACGATGTGAGCCCGATAGAACTGATCGCAAATCGCGTGGTCTGGTCNNTCCCGATTGCATTTGTTATTTTGTTCTTCCTCAAGCGCACGGGCGACATCTTACCCACCATNAAAGATCGCAAGAAATTGCTGCTTCTGGCTCTAAGCGCGTTTATCATTACCGCAAATTGGGGCGTATATGTTTGGGCGGTGGTCACCGATCATATCGTTGATGCCGCTCTGGGATATTTCATCAACCCGTTGGTGATTGTGGCGCTTGGCGGCATTTTTCTGGGCGAACGTTTTAAGCGCCTGCAATTGGTCGCCCTCGCACTCGCGGTATTGGCAGTGATTTTACTCACGGTGATGAATGGCGTGTTTCCATGGATAAGCGCGGTACTGGCCGTTNCATTTGCCTTTTANGCATTGATCAGGAAGCAAATAGATGTGGGNCCGGCACANGGGTTTTTCATTGAGATATTNNTGATTTCAATCTTCGCCATTCCCTACATGCTGTGGCTATCTTCAACGGGAGATGCGGTCTTTGGCAATTCTTCCCGCGACACATGGCTACTATTGGCTTGCGGCCCTGCNACGGCTNTGCCACTGATTTTATACGCAAGCGGNGCCAAGCTNCTNCCNNTGTCTACGGTNGGNATTTTGCANTATNTAACNCCNNCCATCCAATTNCTGATNGGNNTATTNTACTTNATGGAACCGTTCAGCCAGTGGCAGTTGATTGCATTTTCGATGATCTGGATCAGCCTTGCAATCTACACCTATTCGATGCTGCAACAGGCGCGCACTACATCTTAGCGATGTTTTTCTCGGAAGCTTTTTCGGCATGCGCGATGGCTTCGATAATCGTCGGCACCACCTGATCTGCATCATTGATCACATGCGGGTGGAATTTTTCAATATCATGGATAAAGCCTGACTGNCTCATGTGATCAAGCAGTTCAATCACCGGGTTCCAGAAACCGTCAATATTCAAAAATGCCATCGGCTTNGTGTGGCGACCCAATTGCGCCCAAGTCATCACTTCGATNATTTCTTCCAGNGTACCAATGCCGCCGGGAAGNGCCACAAATGCATCAGCACGTTCAAACATCATATGTTTACGNTCATGCATATCCTCAGTGACAATAACTTCGCCCAAATCACTTGGAGCAGTACCACCAGCTTCGAGATTCAGCAGGAATTGCGGGATGATGCCCACGATATCGCCACCGTTATCTGCTACAGCNCGNGCNACCTCGCCCATAATGCCTTTGGTACCGCCGCCATAGACCAAACGAATCGAATTCTCCGCCAGCGCCTTGCCCAAAATACGTGCCGCGCCGACGAATTCAGGGTTATTACCATTCTGTGAACCGCAATAAATGCAAATTGACTTGGATGACATAGGTTTTCCCGCATTAACTTTTGGTTTTGAGCCAAGTTTGTGTATGTTCGTGCTAATTATTATATTGAACTCAAATTTCGACGTGGCGCAATAGTCATTGGCGGTGGGATGCGTCGAAATGAGTTGATAAATGCCGGATATTTGTGCCCAGCACAAAGTCCGTATGACGATTGGAAAATGGGCGATGTTGGCGAGTATTTTTAAACCGATAATTTTGTGGGTATTGGGCGGANNNGTGGCCCTAGGTGTGGCTGGATACGCCATAGTCGATAGCTATAAGGCGACACAAACGCCGCCGGAAGTTGTTGAAAAGGAAATGCCAAAGGCCAAAAAGCCTGTAGAAGTGGCTTCCCTTCCTAAAAANCAANCGGAAAAGCAAGTNGAGCCGAAGGCGATGGCCAAGCCTGCCGACAAAACTTCTGTTGCAACAACGCCGGAACCTGCCCCNGAACACCCATTNCCGAAATTCGATATTTTGCGNGTGGAAACAGATGGTTACGCNGTNATTGCNGGNAGCGCGCCAGCCGGCAGCAAGGTTGAGATTTACGATGGAAATACAATCATCGCCACGGAAACCGCNGGTTCAACCAATGAATTCGTNGTGGTGCTTGATAAGCCTNTNGCNCCNGGTNCCCATGATCTGATCATTCTGGCAACGCTTGAAGATGGCAAACAACTNGCCTCCGCAGAAGCCGGTATTGTCAATATTCCCGATGGAAAAACCGAGCTTATGGCGATGGTCACCGAGCCCGGCAAAGCCAGTAGAATATTGCAAATGCCAGAATTNAAAAAAGAACAGCCTAAAAAAGAANCGATGCCTGAGGCTACACAACAANNGGCAAAAACTGAGACGCCGGAAGTGAAGNNAGNNGNGAAAACCGAAGNGNCNAAACAGGTCGTAAAAGAAGTGCCGGTAGAGGCTCCAACCGCAACGTCTGAGCCTAAAGTTGTTGAAGAAACCAAAAAAGATGAAACAAAAATGGCTTCTCTAGAACANCCGANAGAGNCGCCTGCTGCAGANAAAATGGCCGCTAAAGTTGAAGACACNTCAATTGTGGCAAAAACTGTTGCGGAAGAAGCAAAACCGGTTGTTAAAGTTGAAAAACCGAGCACACCTGTGGTGCCTGTCCTTATTCAGGCAGCCGAAGTTGAAGGGGATAAAATCTTCATCGCGGGCACAGGCCAATCCGGTACAAGCGTTCANATNTATATTGATGGAAANTTTTTGGGTAAAACAGATGTCGGTGCCGAAGGTGCCTATGTCTTTGAAGGTNTNGGTGGACTGGATGCCGGACGNCACGCGGTTCGTGCCGACATGGTGGGGCCGGATTCTACTGAAGTGATGGCCCGTGCTGTTGTTTCATTNTTACATGAACCAGTAGCCGTTGNTCCCGTGACANTTGCAAAGGTTGAACCCGCTGAAACAACGGCAAAAGCCGTGNTTGAAAAACCCGTAGAAATGGCCTCGGAACCAGNAAAAACTGCTGACAAACCGGTCATGAAACCTGCNGCNGAGCCGGTAATNAAAAAACAAATTGCCATGGCTCCAAAACCAGATGCTGTTGCAACAAGCGCGCCGGTTGAACAANCCAAAAAACAGCCAATGAAAGTTGCTGCTGTCGAGGAAAAAGTTGANATATCTTCAAGCGCCGAACCAGCTGCTGNGCCCAAGAAGATGGATATGATGAANCCNGCCGCGAAGATGGATAAACCAGTGGTGAAAATGGCTTCAACTGANAAAANAGAGGTTNCCGANATNACCACGGGCTCATCGGTCATCATNCGAAAAGGCGACAGCTTGTGGCGTGTTTCCCANCGCAGATATGGCGNNGGTGTCCGCTACACAACNATCTTTAATGCCAATCGTGATCAAATTCGTGACCCGGACCTAATTTATCCCGGTCAGGTATTTGAAATTCCGGAATTGAAGGAATAAAGCTAAGCCGCTTCGTTTGTGATTTTGGGCATCAGGAGTTTGACTTCATCGGCNTTTGCCGATAAAGAATTCTCATGACGCTATCTCCATNAGATAAAAGCATTTCATCCGCCGGTTCGAGCGAGGATCAAACCCTTGCAAACCGGCTGAAGGCATTGGGACATCCCGTGCGGCTTGAAATCATCTCCAGATTGACCACATTAGGAGAACCTTGCTGCGGCGACGTTTGCGATTGTTTGCCATTGGCACAATCCACCGTTTCCCAACATTTGGAGATACTCAGAAAGGCCGGTCTGATCATTTCAAGGCAATCGGGAAACCGCTCCTGCTTTTCCATAGATCAGAGCGCATTTGACAGCGTATCCGGTGCGCTGAGCGCCCTGAGTGCCCCGCACAAATTGGGCCAAAGCCCATCTGTAGATAAATAAAGGAAGCCTGAATGGCTGACGCCAAGAAAAAACCCACCCCGGCAAAACCGGGCAATACACCACCTTTGGTTAGTGCCGAGAGCGGCGACATGGCAACGACCATGCGCAATTTATGGCCCTTTATGTGGCCAACGGACCGGCCGGATTTAAAGCGTAATGTGATGTGGGCCATGGCCTTCATGCTGGTCGGCAAACTGGTGACGGTACTCATCCCGTATCTCTACAAAATGGCTACAGATTCCCTTACCGGTGAATTGGCTGAGTTTGATTTTCTACCACCAATCCTGCTGGCCCCGTTCATGCTGGTCATTGCCTATAACCTTGGCCGCATTTTGATGGTTGCTTTCAACCAGGTGCGCGATGCTCTATTTGCCAGCGTCGGACAAAATGCGGTGCGCAATCTTTCTTCCATCACCTTTCGACATATGCACTCCCTTAGCCTGCGCTACCATTTGGAACGGCGCACAGGTGGCCTTTCCCGCGTTATCGAAAGGGGAACAAAGGGCATCGAATCCATTGTCCGCTTTACCATTTTGAGTGGCGTCCCAACTGTTATTGAATTTGCCATGATGGCGGCCTTTATCTGGTATCTGTTTGATTTTTGGTACGTCATTGTTACCGCCGTGATGGTCTGGCTTTACACTTGGTATTCAATTCGGGCCACCAATTGGCGCATTGAAATTCGCCGCGACATGAACAAAAACGACACGGAAGCAAACTCCAAGGCGATTGACAGTCTGCTCAATTTTGAGACCGTCAAGTAGTTCGGCAACGAGGATCTGGAAGCCCGCCGGTTTGATGAATCCATGGCGCGTTATGAAACCGCTGCCACGAAAGTGTGGACGTCTCTTGCATGGCTCAACTTCGGACAAACCGTCATCATCGGCGCGGGCATGGGCACCTGTATGGTGATGTCTGCCTTAGCCGTGCAGCGCGGCGATCAGACTTTGGGCGATTTCGTCATGATCAACGCATTGTTGATGCAATTATCGATCCCCCTCAATTTCATCGGTTTCATCTATCGCGAAATCCGTCAGGGCTTCACCGACTTAGAAGATATGTTTTCATTGTTGAGCGTCGATCAGGAAATTCAGGACGCAGACGATGCGCTGGAATTAGANGTTTCCGACGGTGCAATCAAATTTGANGACGTTTCTTTTGATTATGATCCNGAGAGAAANATTCTCAANAANATCAANTTTGAAGTTCCNGCAGGAAAAACCGTTGCCATTGTNGGTCCCTCAGGNGCNGGNAAATCNACCATTTCGAGACTNTTATTTCGTTTCTACGATATCTCAGATGGCGCAATCACCATTGATGGCTTTGACATTAGNGACGTCAAACAAAAATCCNTGCGNAAACAAATCGGCATGGTCCCACANGATACGGTGCTGTTTAACGAGAGCATTCTTTATAATATCCGCTACGGACGCCCCGATGCCAGCGATGAGGAAGTTGAACAGGCCGCAGAAATGGCCCAGATCGGCGAATTTATCAAAAGCCTGCCCGATGGTTTCCATACCCAGGTGGGCGAGCGGGGATTAAAACTTTCCGGCGGTGAAAAACAGCGTGTGGCCATTGCCCGAACCTTGTTGAAAGCCCCCCCCATCCTCATTCTGGATGAAGCAACATCAGCCCTCGACACACAAACCGAGCGCGAAATCCAGTCGGCCCTCGATGAGGTATCAAAAAACAGAACCACCATTGTGATCGCCCACCGTCTTTCTACGGTTGTTGGAGCTGATGAAATCATCGTTCTTCGCAAGGGAGAGATTGCAGAACGCGGAACCCACAATAAATTGCTGGATAAAAAAGGTCTCTACGCCGACATGTGGAACCGCCAGCGCAAGGCTACCGAGGCGGAAGACCGTGCACGAGCAGCCCGTGAACTGGCCGAGCATTCCTAAATCACTGAAAAACACCCCTAAAAGGATGCCATGACATTTCATGGCAAACTTGCTATGCATAGTTCTTGATTTAGCCAATAAAGAGTAAAAATATGAGCCTGAGTACCACCATAAAAAATGCCATTCCACCCATCCACCCGGAGGGCTATCGCTTTATCGCGATCTTTGGCGTTATTAGCGTCATGCTTGGCTGGATCTGGGGCCCATTATTATATGCAGGTCTTGCGCTCACTCTATGGTGCGCCTTGTTCTTCCGTGATCCGGTAAGAGTAACCCCTGTCAGCGACGATTTGGTGATCAGTCCTGCCGATGGCAAGGTTTCATTCGTCGGCAAGCTTGTTCCGCCAAAGGAACTGGGTCTTGGTAGCGAGGAGATGCTACGCATTTCCGTGTTCATGAACGTCTTTAACTGCCACGTAAACCGTTCGCCCGTGCGGGGAAAAATCGAGCGCATTATCTATACCAAAGGCAGCTTTTTGAATGCCGAAATGGATAAAGCTTCCGAGGAAAACGAACGCAACGCTTTGGTTCTTTCCACCGAGCATGGTGACATGGCAGTGGTACAGATCGCAGGTCTGGTTGCGAGACGCATTGTTTGCTGGACGCAAGAGGGCGTGGAAATTGGCGCTGGAGAGCGCTTTGGTTTGATCCGCTTTGGTTCTCGCCTCGATGTTTATTTGCCCGCTACGGTCAATCCTAACGTCTCCCTGGGCCAGATCGCTGTTGCTGGCGAGACGGTTCTTGCAAATTTCAATGATCGTGCAATTGTACCGCTCGTACGGGTAGCTTAATGGAACCGCCTTTCCAACCGTTCGACCCGGACGGTACTGCCAGCAAGTCTGAAGAGACAAAGGGTGCGGTGAAGGCAACGCGCCTGCGCGATATTCCGCTACGCAAAATCTTTCCAAACCTGCTCACTCTTTTTGCCATTTGTTCCGGCCTTACCGCGATCAGGTTCGCCATTGAAGGACGCATGGAATTTGCCATTGGCGCGATCATTTTGGCAGCGTTTCTAGATGGTATTGACGGGCGGGTCGCAAGGTTTTTGAAATCTACCAGCCGCTTCGGAGCGGAAATGGACAGTCTCGCTGATTTTGTAAATTTCGGCGTGGCACCAGCAATGATATTATATTTTACCCAGCTTAGCGAAATCCGTTCGATTGGCTGGATTGCAGCGCTGCTTTATGCAATTTGCGCCTGTCTGCGTCTTGCACGATTTAACGTTATGCTCGATACGCCCAATGCCCCCAAATGGCATAACAAATATTTCACCGGTGTACCGGCTCCAGCCGCTGCAATGATTGTCTTGATCCCGATTTATGTAGCCTTGTTGGGCGTGGAACTAACCCAGGTCACAGCATGGATTGTCGCCGCCTATACCGTTGGTGTCGGCCTGTTGATGGTTTCCAACCTGCCGACATTCTCCGGCAAGGATTTCACCAAAGGCATTCGCCGCGATTTGGTGCTGCCACTGATGATTTTAGCCGTGGCACTGGCCGGTATGTTGTTCACCTATCCATGGTGGACGTTGTTAGCCATATCGATTGGNTATCTGGCGCTCATNCCGCTTTCAATTGCCCATTGGCATAAAGACAGCACCAGCGAAANNTCACCCGAAGCAAANAAGTAACACTCTCCNAGCGATCAAAGAGACGCAGCNTTATTCGGCTGCGTCCGCAATGTTGTTCCTATTGGTGCCNGAGGCNTTGCGTTTGCGCCCNGNAGGTTTTGCCACCGATGCCAATGTTGTCCCGGTGCCGGTTTTCTTAACCGCAACCTTGCGCTTGGCNGGTTTCTTAGCCGNTGCNGNTTTNGNCGCTGGTTTGCGCTTGGCTGGAGCCTTTNTCGCTTTGCTGACCACTGCAACCACTTCAGGCAATTCNCCAACGCGCTCAGGCAATTCTCTAACCAGTTCGGGCAATTCTCCAACCCGTTCGGGNANTGGAATTTCAATAATTTCAGCATTGATCGGCGTCACATTTGCCGTAGCCACAGCCATTTGCTCTTGCTCGGGTTTGTCAAATATTCTGGCAACCCATCTGGCAGAAGATGCGATATTGGAAGGCAGTGAAAGCATGACAGGGATCATTACCAGCGTTAACAAGGTAGAAAATCCCAGACCGGAGATGATCGCTGTTGATAATTGTATCCACCAGATCGCGGTGATCGATCCGACAGAAATTACCTGATCAATAAAATTCACATTGATCGCCAGCGCCATTGGNACAAGNCCCATGATGGTCGTGACTGTGGTTAGCATGATCGGGCGCAAGCGNTGACCNGCGGTTTTCAGGATCGCTTGCTTAATATCAACCCCTTCNGAGCGCAGCCGGTTATAGGTATCAATCAGCACGATCGCGTTATTGACCACGATACCGGCAAGAGCAACAACGCCCGTTCCGGTCATGATGATGGAGAACTTTTGCCCCGTAACCATCATTCCGATCAACACGCCCACAACCGCCAGAATAACCGTCGATAGGGTCAATATGGTCTGGTAGAATGAATTGAACTGGGTCAGCAAAATAACGAACATCAAGAATAAAGCACCAATGGCCGCTTTGCCCAAAAACTCGCCGGATTCTTTTTGTTCCTTGTCTGCACCACGGAATTCCAGTTCGATATCCTCAGGCCATTCCTGTGTCGCGAGCCACCCTCTGATTTCGCTCACCTTGGCAGCAGATGTCAGCCCGTCTTTTTTGGCCTGATCATCGATNTTGGCTTTCACACTCATCGTATAAAGACCATCCTTGCGGACAATCGAGCCAACTATGTTTTTAGCTTGCATGGAAACAAAGTTTGAAAGAGGAACCTGACCGTTTGGCGTGCGCAAGCGCAAATCATCCAGCCGATCCAAAGAGCGTTGGGATTCAGGAAGCCTCACACGAATATCAACTTCATCATCAGAATCGTTAGGCCGATATTTTCCNATCAGCACCCCATTGGTCACGAGCTGGATCATTGAACCAACAGAAGCAATGCCNGCATTATAGCGACCGGCTTCCTGACGGTTGACCGTCAACTCCCATTCGATGCCGGGAAGGGGACGGCTATCTTCAATATCTTGAAGATCATTATAGGTGTTGAATTGTTCACGTACGCGCACAACGGCTGCCACCATTTGATCATAGTCAGTGGATTTAATCTGCAGGCGCACATCTTTACCNGTTGGCGGGCCGCCCTGAATTTTACGAATTTCAACTTTGATGCCTGCAATGGTAGCAGTGCGTCGTTTGATCTCGGCAAAAATCTCTTTGGCCTTACGTCTATCGGCGTAATTGACCAAGTCAATCTGCATGATCGCGATGGCATCAGCCGGCAAATCTTGCGGAGCCCCTGGATCAATACTGCCACCACCACGTTCGCCGCCGGGCGCTGTGGCAGTCATCACGGTATTCGCGATGCCAGCGACTTTCAGGACCTGGTTTTCAACTTCAATAGCGATATCGCGAATATTATTGCCAGAAAGGTTTCCTCGTGCAGAGACCACAAGAATGGCCACATTGGGTTCTTCCTCAACGAAGAACTCGACACCTTTACTGTTTTCGCCAAACATCGAGAATGTGGTAATAGTTATGACAACAATTAGCCCGATAACCGCGATATTGCCAAAAATATTGGTGGTCGCCAGATGAAGTAGCCGCATATAGCTACCAGTAAATCCGGTTATTTTTTTGATGTTCAATTCCGATTGGGACGAGAGCATGCTTGCCGTTTCATCCACAGCCTGCGGATGATTTTTACGATAGGTAGAAATAATACCGCCAAGCCACCAGCCAATGAACCCTGCACCAATTGCAATGCCTAACGAACCAGCCTTTTGGATAATCTCTGCTTGCTCAGCAAGACCGACATTCCACGCCGCAGCTCCTGCAAGAGCAGCAATTACTCCGGTCTGAACAATACGGGCATATTTGGCAAAGAAGTCAGAGATCACCGTAAAAAGCACGCCAGTTGTTGGCATGAAGACCAGTGCGGTCAACAAGGATGCCGATAAAACGATGATCACCATCACTGGCAAATAGCTCATGAATTCGCCAGAAACACCCGGCCATAATAGCAGCGGCAGGAAGGCCGCAAGCGTCGTGGCGGTCGATGAAGCNACCGGCCAGAACATCAGTTTGGCTGCACGCGGATAGGCTTCNGCTGCAGGCATGCCTTCNGCCATTTTGCGGTCGGCATATTCGGTAACAACAATTGCCCCATCAACAAGCATGCCAACGGTTAGCACCATGCCGAACATCACCATCATATTGACGGTCATGCCGAGGCTTGAGAGGATCAAAAACCCGACCATGAATGAGGTAGGAATTGCAAGGCCAACCAACAGGCCAGAACGCACGCCAAGCGATCCCACCACAATAATCATCACCAGCGCAATCGCCGTCAAAATAGAAGCTTGCAGAGAACCAAGAACCTCAAAGATGAAGCTCGACTGATCTAACAGGAAGTTGATTTGAATGGTTTTCGGCCAGTCCTTGGTGAATTCGGCGACAACTTCGCGAACTTCAGCATTGGTCTCGATGATGTTGGTGCCGATACGTTTCACCACTTCCAGCGACATGGCAGGTCTGCCATTCACACGGGTATAGCTCGACGGATCTTTAAAGGTGCGGCGGATTTCAGCCACGTCCCCAAGGGTGACAACCCCTTCATTGTTTTGTTTGATGGCGATGGAGAATACATCTTCAGCCGTTTCAACCAGACCCGGTAATTTCAAATTAAACCGTGCATTGCCATCGTCGATAAATCCGGCAGGCACCATCTGGTTGTTCTGGCTCAGCGCACTCAGCAATTCCTGCTGGGTGATGTCGTAGGATTCAAGCTTGGTCAAATCCAGAATGACTTCCAGCATCTCGCCGCGTGTGCCCTTGAGTTTGGCCTCACGAACATTGGAGATTGCTTCAATCTGATCCTGCAGTTTTCTGGCAAGACCAAACAACGTCCGCTCGGGAACATTGCCGGAAAGGGTGATAACAAGCGTTGGTTTCAAAGCCAGATTGGTTTCAAAAACACCCGGTTCGCTGGCCTCTGCCGGTAATTGCGCTTTGGCTTTATCCACCTTGTCGCGAATATCGGCGATCACTTTATCTTTGTCGCTGCCAACATTGAATTCAAGAATAACGGTCGTATTACTCTGGGAAGAAATCGTGGTGATTTCTTTCAATCCGTCGAGACCGCGCAACTGGGTTTCCATCGGACGCGCAAGCAAGCGCTCCGCGTCCCCTGGTGAAATACCCTGTTGGTTGACCGAAATCAGATAGACTGGAACATCGATGTTCGGGTCAGCCTCTTTGGGGATATTGATATAGGTGAAAATTCCAGCAACCACCATGACGACCATTAAGGTCAGAACGGTTTTTGGTCGCGATAGTATGGTTTCCAGTGCGCCAATCATTGCTGTACCTCCGCAGACACCAGTTGGTCAGGAACCGGGATCACCTTTTCACCATCGCCAACATATTCGCGTCCAAGGGAAATAATTCTCATCCCTTCGGTTGGTCCGCTAACCCAGAACCCTTCCTTGGTTCTGGCCAGAATTTTAACCGGTACAAATCTCACCGTATTATCATCGTTCAATGCGCTAATACCGATTTCACCACTGTCAGCTAAACCAATCCACGAGGGAGAAAGGCGATAAGCAGGTTCAGGCGGAAGCTCCACCTTGGCACTTGCTGTCAGCCCGTCACGAATGGCGTTGTCAGCATTGGGTAATTCGATTTCAATTTCAAATGTACGCGTTTGAGCATCAGCCGACGAAGCGATATAACGGAGTTCGCCGGAAACCTTTTCGCCCGAAACAAGTTCCACATTCGCCTTCATGCCCAGTTTTATCTTGCCAATATCGCGTTCGGAAACCTGTCCGACAAACAACATCGGATTATTATCGATCAAAGTGATGCAGGCACCGCCAATGGTGAGCATTTCGCCCACTTCCACAATCGGATCCTGCACAATGCCGGACGCATTGGCACGAATTTCGGTACGGGCAATGTTGATTTCTGCCTGAATAAGACCAGCCTTGGCCGCATCAAGTGCGAACTTCATTTGGTTGAGTTTGGTTTTGGAAGCATAGCCACGCTTGGCAAGAGAACTGTTTGCTGCATGATCGCCCTCAGCCTGTGCCAATTGAGCCTTGGCTTGAGCGAGTTTTGCTTCGCGTGCTCCCAGTTCAATGACACAAACCAGATCGCCCCTATTGATGTGCTGGCCCTTATTGACCAACCGTTGCTTGACGATGCCGACGGTCTCGCTTCGAATGGTGATGATGGCATTTGCCTTGGTACGCCCACGCACGTGAATGCGCTCGGAGCGTAGTTCCGGATAGAGCGCTACGTAACGAACCTTGAAAAGGTCGTTGGCGTTTGCTTCACCACGTTCCGCAATCGTCTTAATCTCGCCGGATGTGTCGCCTTGACCACTGGTGATCAGTTCGCCGTTATACATCCATCCACCAATTCCAGCGCAAATTGCTAGCGCCACAATGTGGGACCCTTTGATCCTAAAAGTCATATTTTCTACGCCCTGGGAGGAAGGCGCCCCTTATTCAGCTGCTTCAGCAGTGGGATTGTTCATCAATCCACCAGCCAATCCAATTAGCATGCTTCTGTTTTTGATTAGATAGTCCAGATCACATTTCATACAATGGTGACCGTATTTTCCGACCCATGCTGTGGTTTCATTGCCACAGTTTGCCATGAAGTTTTCAATTTTTTCCATCGTGCCTGTAATGTATTCAATGCGGGCGTCGATGGCATTTCTGATCACATCAACAGGCTGTAAACCGGCATTGATTGCGAGCAAAAGAAATTCAGATTTGAATTTGTCAGGTGCTGGAGGTTGCGCAAGTGCAGCAATGAATTCCATCCGCCCGGCATCGGTAATCGAATAGATTTTCCGGTCAGGTTTTCCACTCTGCGTTTCGGTGCGCAATGTCACCTTGCCTTCTTTATCAAGTCTGGCAAGGGTCGGATAAATCGAACCAAAGCTGATATCCACAAAATAGCTGAACTGGCCATCGGTCGAGAGTTTTTTGATCTCGTAGCCTGTCGCATCCTGTACATTCAAAATAGCCAGAATAAGAGTGTTGATATTCATCATACGCCTCGCTATCGCGCCAACTTCATTTGGCACCGCATATTCTTTTTCATCATATAGTAGATTGATATATATCATTCAAGAATACAATGAAAATAATTGTTGCCATATTTTTTGCGTTATAGTGGCTGTCTAACAACCCAAACGACCAACTCAAGCAGGCCTAACTGATGATCGACTTCTATTACGCACCCACCCCCAATGGCTGGAAAGTTTCCATAATGTTGGAGGAGTGCGGCCTGAGATACCAAACCCATCTGGTGCGCATTGCCGAGGGAGATCAGTTTAAACCGGAATTTTTGAAAATTAGCCCCAACGCAAAAATGCCGGCGATTGTCGACAAGGGCACAGACGGGGAGCCGGTCAGCCTTTTTGAAAGCGGTGCGATTTTATTGTATCTGGCCGAAAAAACAGGCCGCTTTGCCCCGAGTGATGCAGCGGGTAGAAAAGAACTGATGGAGTGGATATTCTGGCAGGTGGCCAATCAGGGACCCATGGCCGGNCAGNTGAGNCATTTCAAAAANTACGCCCCAAAATCCGCCCAAAAATATGGNTTCAAACGATATTTNGGNGAGTATGAACGNAATTTGAGCGTGTTAGAAAAACGNCTTGAGGGACGCGATTATATTCTCGGAGAATATTCGATCGCNGATATGATCTCATTTCCCTGGGTNCTGATCGCCAAACCATTGGGGTCTTCNNTNGAAAAATTCCCCAATGTCACCGCATGGCGCGGCCGTATCAAAGAACGCCCAGCCGTTCGTCTTGGTGTCGATTTGATGAAATCAAAACAAAACCGTTGCCATGATGCAACCAACAACAATGTGCTGTTCAACCAGTCCGCCGACAGTTTTAAATAAAAATACACCATAGATAGTATTTTAATTTGTAAATACACGTTAAAGTTGTATATCTGATTCCTGCACTAATTTTCTATTGAGGGAATATCATGAAAAGTATTTTAGTAATGTCGGTATTGGTTTTACTCGGGTTGTCTACTGCGATAGCAGCTGCGCATGGCGGTGGCACCAATAAGCAAGGTTGCCACACAAACCATAAAACAGGCGGCTACCATTGCCACTAAGCGGTGGTCTGACAATATGGCCATCATTTATTAGATGGTCTGTAAATCTGCTATATGTTTCAGGTTGGATATGGTGCCTACGCCATGCCAAAGAAGTTCAGGCATTTCTAGCAGGCGTTAAACCGAACTAGGCTCATTCAGTTTCATCCATTCTCCGGTCGGAAAATCGAACAACAAACCATTTTGCGTCAGGTCAGGTGACCCCATCATGACCAAAGCTTTGGCGAATTCTGATGGATGGGCGAGGGTGTCCGGGTCTTCTCCNGGCATTGCCAAAGCCCGCATGGCGGTGCGTATGGGNCCGGGATTGGCAATNTTCACCAAAATATCCGTGTTCTCGCACTCTGCCGCATAGGTTTGCGCCAGTGCGTGCACCGCGGCTTTTGAAATCGAATAAGCACCCCAGAACGGACGGCATTTATAGCCAGCAGCCGAGCCGATGATAATCGTCCGGCCTGCCTCAGATGCCTTCAACAACGGATCCATAGAGCGAACAAAGCGCCAATTCGCGGTCACATTGACGGCCATGACCTTTTCAAATTCTTTCGGATCGAAATGCCCCAGCGGCGAAAGCCCGCCAAGCATTCCGGCATTGGCCAGCAATACATCGAGCTTGCCCCGTTTTTGGTCAATGGCCGCGCCAAGACGGTCGATGGCTGCATAATCTGTAACGTCCATGGGAACAAGCGTCGCCGTTCCGCCATTGGCCTGAATGGCATCGTCCAGCTCTTCAAGCCCGCCAATGGTTCTTGCCACCGCGATCACATGATAGCCCGCCTGCGCATAAGCCAACGCTGTATGATAGCCAATGCCACGCGATGCGCCGGTGATCAGAGCCACCCGCTCGTTTGAATTGTCAGTCATGTTTAACCGGCCTCTTTAAGCAGCGAAGCCTGCCCGAGGGCAAAATTGCCTTCAAGATCGGTCAACCGCGTTGGGTAATCTTTGGTGAAATATCAATTAGCCGATAACCAGACGTTCACAAACATCGACTATCGAGGCGTGGTGAAAGCCGGCAAGTCCTCCCCCATGTTGCCAAGCATTGCCCA